>JAAXHF010000365.1 GCA_012271025.1 Deltaproteobacteria bacterium
ATCTGCCAGCGCGGCCGGTTTCTGAAACCCGACCTGTCGGTGTGTTCGGGCCAGACCGACACCGGTTGTGCCCAGTGCTTCAGCCATGTGCTCGATCCCAGGCTGTCCCGGCTGCACGGCCTGCTGAAACCGCTGCTCAGCCAGACCTCCTGGCTCAGGGCGCAGCTGCGGCGGCTGAACGCCGCGCGCGCCGCGTCGCGGGCGGTCTCGCCCGCAGCCCAAGGTCAAATCCGGGCGCGCATGGCTCACGTCCGCAAGCTGTGCGAGTCGGTCGCGCTGTTTCTGGCGCCGTCGCGTTTCCTGCGCCAGCAGTTTGTGGTGTTTGGCATACCGGAAGAGCAAATCGTCTTCCACGAGTGCGGCCTGCAAACGACCCACCTCCGAGCCGCTGAAAAAACCGCCCCAAAAGAACGTCTGAGCTTTGGCTATATCGGAGTCGTAGACCCGGTCAAAGGCGTCGATCTGCTGGTCGAAGCCTTCCAGAGCCTGCCCCAGGCCGACCTGCGTATCTACGGCGGGGAGGCCGCGTATGCGCCGTATCCGAACGAGCGGCGCTTTCGCTCGCAGCTGGCCAACTCGCCCCATATTCGCTACATGGGCCGCTATGACAACCAAGAACTCGGCCGCATTCTGGCCGACATTGATGTCGTAGTCGTGCCCTCGATCTGGTATGAGAATGCCCCGCTCGTCATTCGGGAAGCCTTCCTGGCTCGGACTCCGGTGATTACCGCCGACTTTGGCGGGATGCGCGAGTGGGTCCGGGACGGGGTGGACGGCCTGTTGTTTCAGGCCCGTGATGTGGCCGACCTGCGCCGCCAGATTGCCCGTTGCATCACGGAACCGGACCTGGTGCCCCGGCTCTCGCAGGCGTTTCCGGCCGTCCGCTCGATTGCCGAAGACGCCGCGCTGCTCGCCCAACACTACCGGCGTCTGGTGCAGTGACGAACCGCTGTGCCAAACCGCTGAGAATAACGCTATATCGTAGGAGGTCTTTCCTCGGTATAATTCGGGCGGAACAGGGGAGCATCATGGACACACTGAGCGCCGAATTCCTGGCCATCATCACTGCCGCTCTCGCCCTGGGCGGGCTCGTGACGGCACAGACCCACGCCATCCGGACCGATCTCCGTGAGGCGCAGCGAGAACGGGCCGACCTCGCGCAGCGGGTGGCGCGTCTGGAAGGCGTGCTGGCAACCCCGCAGGCCATCCTCCTCGACCGCACCGATAAGGACGCTGCCTAAACGTCCCACGCACGGTCATGGGTTCGGCGCTGCATCATGCCTCGTGATCTCTCGTCAATACCTTCTCCCTCGCGATGATCGAGAAAACCCTCTCCCTCGCCATTCCGTGTCGGGCCGATGAGCCGGGTCTGGGCAGCACCCTCGATAGCCTGTTGGCGGCCTGCCGGTCGCCCGCGCTGCCGTCCGCCTGCCTGCGGGAAATCCTGATCTGCCTGAACGGCGTGAGCGCCGACCGGCCGTCTCCGCCGCTGCACGCGGTGCGCGAGTTCTGTACCCGCCACGCCATCACTCTTGACGAAATTGACCTGGCCTCGGCGCAGGAACGATCTCCCCACGCCGCCGCTGGGCTGCGGTGTGTCGTCCTGGTGGCGGGCTGGCGCGGCAAGCCCAGGGCCATGAACGCCCTGTGGCGCTGGGCGCGCGGCGACCTGCTGGCGTTCTGCGACGCCGATGTCCGGGTGGCGCCTGACGCCCTGGCCCGGCTGTACGCGCAGCTGCAAAACGACGCCCGGGCGCGGCTGGTGGCGGCGCGGGAAGTCCCGGTCGTGGACGCCCAGGCCAGCCTGTGGAGCCGGATAGGGGCGCTGCCGTACCGGTTCGACTTCGGCAATGCCGGCGGCCGCCTGTTCATGATCCGCACCGACGCCCTGATCTCCCCACTGCCCGAAGATCTGCTGCTGGAAGACGCCTGGCTGACGGTGGCGGTCGGCAAGTCTCACGTCCGCAAGCATATGCAGGCCCAGGTGTTCTTTGTCCCGCCCCAGACCTGGAACGATTATTTTGCCGAGCGGGTGCGGACCGAGGCGGGCAAGATACAGCTCCGGCGTCAGCACGCCGCCCTGCTCGAACACGGCCCGGTCGCCGCCTATCCGTGGGCCGAGTTTGTGCGTCGGATGACGTGGCCTGAGTACGGGCTGGCACTGGTCGCCCTGGCTATCCGTGGCCTGGCCAGGCTGTGGGCCTGGGGACGCCTCAGGCGGGGCGGTTTCTACCGGCTGTACCGTCCTTTTCGGTCAACCAAGCGCTGGACGGGGTAAGCGTGAAAGTCTCGATCATCATCCTGACCTGGAATTCGGCATCCGAGATCGTGGCCTGCCTGGCCTCGCTGACCGAGGGCGTAACGCTCAGCCACGAGGTGATTGTGGTGGATAACGGCTCGCAGGACCAGACCTGTCGCCTGGTGCAACACACCTGTCCCAGGGCGCGGCTGGTGCGCAACCCCCACAACCGGGGGGTTGCTCCGGCTCGCAACCAGGGCATACGCTTGGCGGCTGGAGAGTATGTCGTGATCCTGGACGACGATACCGTGGTTGAGCCGGGGGCGCTGGACCGCCTGGTCGCCTATATGGACGCCCGGCCCAAGGTCGGGCTGTGCGGTCCGCGCCTGACCACGGCCGAGGGAGACTTGCAGCTGTCGTGCCGGCGTTTTCCGACCCTGGTCGACAAGCTGGTCCGGCGGCTGCCGGCGGCCCGGCGGCTGACGCGGGCGGTGGACATGGCGGACTGGGACCACCGGACGGTTCGGGCCGTGGATTATGTGATCGGCGCCTGCCAGGTCATTCGGCGCCGGGTCCTGCACGAGGTGGGGCTGTTTGACGAGCGCATCTTCTATGGCCCGGAGGACATCGACCTGTGTCTGCGGCTGCAACAGGCCGGCTGGCGGGTGGTGTACAACCCGGCTGCGGTCGTCGTGCATAAGGAGCGGCGGGTGACCCGCTCGCTGCGGTCCGGCCTGACCTGGAAGCACGGGCTGGGGCTGGGCTACTTTTTCTGGAAGCACGGCTACCTGCTGTCCCGCCGCCGGCTGTACGCGCGGCTGGCCGCCTCCCGCCGGGCCGCAGCGTCAGGGGCGGGCGGGTGAGAAACTACACGCTCCGACACCAGGCCTTTCTGCTCGGGCTGGTGCTGGCCGACCTGGTGTGTGTCGGCGGGGCGTATGGGGCGGCCTTTGCCCTGCGCCTGACCCTGCCCCTGCCGTTCACGACCGATTTGCTGTCGGCCGAGCGTCTCGTCGAGGTGTCGCACCCCCTGCTGTTTCTGCTGGCCACCCAGGGGCTGGTGCTGTACTTCTTCAGCCTGTATGACCTGCACGTCTTGCAGCCGCGGGGCCGGGTCATGCCCCGCGCCCTGGCCGCCACCGGCTTGCAGCTGCTGCTGACCACGGCCTGGTATTTTTTTCGGGGCGAGGTCTTTTTCCCCCGCTCGGTCCTGGTGCTGTTCTGGCTCTTCAACGCGCTGATGATCGGCCTGCTGCGTCTCGGCCTGCTGCGTCGGCTGGGCCGGGCTCATCCCGTGCAGATTCTGCTGGTCGGCGCCCCCGGGGAGATGCGTCCCTTTCTGGAGGTCTTGCGGACTGTGCGCCCGCTGCCCGCGCTGCGCGTCATCGGGCTGGTGGGGCTGAGCGGGCTGGACGGCCTGCCCGCCCGGCACGAGGACGCCGTCGGATTGGAAGAGTTCGGCCTGCCCTGGCTGGGAGACGCCACCGAGCTTGAGCGCATTGTCCAGGACCGTCCGGTCGATGATATCATCCTGCTGGCCTCGACGACCTGGAAAGATACCCTTGTGGAGCGCCTGCTTAGTGTGCCGGCCGGGCAGACCGACAACGCCTCCGTGTCGCCGTATCACGACACCGGGCGCCCGCGGGTTCTGGTCGTACCCTCGGTCTACGACATTCTGGTCGGACGGCTGACCTCGGTACGCCTGCACGACGTGCCCCTGGTCGAGGCGATCAAAGAGCCGCACCACAGTCCGGCCTTCCTGCTCAAGGCCGCGCTCGACCGCGGTATTGCGGCGCTGTTGCTGGTCTTAAGCCTGCCCGTCCTGGGGCTTGCCGCAGCCGGCATTGCCGCGACCTCGCCGGGACCGGTCGTGTACCGTCAGCGACGGGTCGGCAGAGGCGGCGCGGAATTCACCCTGTACAAACTGCGGACCATGGTGGATGGGGCCGAGGAACGCACCGGCCCGGTGCTGGCCAGCTCCAGCGATCCGCGGACCACCCGGCTCGGCCGTTTCCTGCGCGAGAGCCGCATCGACGAACTTCCCCAGCTGTGGAATGTGCTGAACGGCAGCATGAGTCTGGTCGGACCCCGCCCCGAGCGGCCGGAGTTTGCCCATGAATTCCTGCACAGCGTCCCGGGCTATGCCGAGCGCTTGCAGGTCAAACCCGGCCTGACCGGTCTGGCCCAGATCAACGGCGAGTATCACACCAGCCCGGAGTACAAGCTCAAGTACGATCTGGCCTATATGTATAACTACTCGGTGTGGCTCGACCTGCGGATCCTGAGCGATACGGTCAAGATCGTCCTGTCCCGGCGGGGTGTGTGAGGGGACAGGGTGCGAGACGGCGCAGGCGTGGGCTGGGAAGAGCGATGGGGGCGCGTTCTTTCCGCCGTTTTGGGGCTGTTCTTTATCGGTCTGTGCACCTCGGTGGCGATCCAGCAGACCCTGCTCGGCCTGCTGCTGGGCCTTGGCGCGTATCACTGCTGGCGGACGCGTCGTGTCCCGTTCACCCCGCTCGACCCGGCCCTGGGGCTGTTCTTCGGCGCACTGCTGGTGTCGAGTCTGCTGGGTCCCGACCCGCTGCATTCCCTGTCCGCGTATCGCAAGCTGTGGCTGGTCGGCGCCTTTTTTGTCGCGTACGTCTTGGTCGACAGCCGCCGCTCCGCACAACGGCTGCTCGGGCTCGTAGTCATAACGGCCGCCGGGCTGGCCGCCTACGGTATTGTCCAGCACTACACCGGCCTCGATCTGGCGCGTCAGCTGGTCGGCAAACCGGCCCGGCTCGACCCTGTCTGGCTGGGCGACGGAACCGGCTTTCGGACTGCCGGGCTTTTTCCGTCGGGCATCACCTACGCCCACAACCTGCTGTTTCCGCTGTGCCTGGTCACGGCCCTGCTGTGTGGCCCGGCGTACAGCCGGTGGAAGCGGGCCGGGCTGTGGTGTGGCTGGGGGCTGATGGTGTTTGCCCTGCTGTTCTCCCTGACTCGGGGGGTGTGGCTCGCCTATGGCTGTGTGCTCCTGGGCTGCGGTGTGGTGCGAGGCCGCCGGGCGTGGCCGGGTGTGGCCGGGGGGATCGTCCTGTGCGGGCTGTTGCTGCTCGGTGCCGGGGAGGGGGTGCGGGAGCGGGTCGCCCAGGTTTTTGATCTGAACGCGGCCACCAACCTGGCCCGCAGCCGGATCTGGCAGGCCAATATCGACATGATTGCCGACCGGCCGCTGTTCGGCTGGGGCTACGGCAACTACAAGCGCTTTCGGGAGCCCTACTACGCCCCCTATCCTGAGGCCGACACCGACGCCCACGCCCATAACACCTTTTTGCAACTCTGGGTTGACGGCGGCTGGCTGGGACTCGTCGCCTTTCTGACCCTGATGGCGGTGATTCTGGGCAGGGGCTGGCGGATCTATGCCGGACTGTCGGTCGAGCCCCTCAAGAGCTATGCCCTGGGCATTGTGCTCGGCCTTGTCGGCTTTCTCATCGGCGGGCTGACGCAGCACAATTTCGGGGATGCCGAGGTGGTGATTGTGCTGTGGGCGCTGGTCGGCGTGCTGCTGGGCCTGGAGCGGTGGGGCGGGGAGTGAAGAAAACGCAAAAGTCAAAAGTCAAAACGCAAATGGCAAAGATAGGAAACACAGGTCCCACCTTTCTCACCTTCAACATTTGACTTTTGCGTTTTGACTTTTGAGCTTTGACTTGTCTTCACCTCCGTCCCCTTGCCGCTGGTGGTACGCGTCGGTATGGTGAACCAATCCTGTCATGTACCGTCTCTGGCCGTATATCTTTCGTTACCGCTACCGGTATCTGCGCGGTATCCTGTGCCTGTTGGTGACCGCCAGCCTGGCGATGTCCATTCCGCTGCTGCTCAAACGCGCGGTGGAAGGCATCGAGCAGGGGCTGCCCTTTTTCGATATCAGCCTGTCGGTGGCGGCCATCATCGGGGTGGCCCTGATTCTGAGCGTGGTCCGCGCCTTTTCGCGTTTTCTGATCTTCAATGTCGGCCGCGACATTGAGTACGAGCTGCGCAACGATCTGTTCGCCCATGTCCAGCAGCTGTCGCTGCGCTACTACCAGCGTAACTTTACCGGCGACCTGATGTCCCGGTTCGTGAACGACGTGAACGCGGTTCGGCTGCTGTTGGGGCTGGGCATTCTGAACGTGCTGAACACCCCCCTCTACTATGTGTACGCGCTGTCGGCCATGATCGCCATGGATCCCGGCCTGACCCTGGTCGCCCTGGCTCCCTACCCACTGATGATCGTCTTTGTCCGGGCCATGAGCCGTCAGCTCATGGCTCGCACCCTGCGCGTCCAGGAGGGCCTGGCCGACCTCTCGACCCGGGTCCAGGAGGGCGCCAGCGGCATGCATGTGGTGCGCGCCTATGTGTGCGAGGAGTGGCAGAACGCCGAGTTCGCCAGCCTGAACGCCCGTTTCAAGGCCGACAGCATCGCCCTGTCCCGGGTCCGGGGGCTGTTTCCGCCGCTGATGAAAAGCGTGTCCGGCCTCGGCCTGCTGGTCATCCTGTGGTACGGCGGGTCTCAGGTCATTGCCGGCCGGCTGAGCCTGGGCGATCTGGTCGCCTTCATGGGCTATCTGCACCTGCTGGCCTGGCCGACCATGGCGCTCGGCTGGCTGGTGTCTATCTTGCAACGGGGACGGGCCGCCCTGCAGCGCCTGGACAGCGTCTTCCGCGTCGAGCCCGAGATTGTCGGCGGTCCGGACGACACACCGGATCGGGCGTTCAGGGGCGATATCGGCTTCCAGCATGTCGATTTCGCCTACCACAGCCCGGACAATGGGCATCAGGTGCTGCGCGATATCACCTTTACCGTGCCGGCCGGCTCCACGGTCGCGCTGGTCGGTCGGATGGGCTCGGGAAAAAGCAGCCTGGTTCATCTGCTGCCGCGCCTGTTCGACGTCAGTGACGGCTCGATCACCATCGGCGGCAGGGATATTCGGACCTTCTCGCTGGCCGCCCTGCGCCGCGGCATCGGCTTTGTGCCCCAGGACCCGTTTCTGTTTTCGACCCGCATCAAGGACAACATCGCCTTTGGCATGCCGACGGTTGACCTCGACCAGGTCCAGTGGGCGGCCGAGGTGGCCAGCATCGGCCACGAGATCGAGGAGCTGCCCAAGGGCTATGACACGGTCGTCGGTGAGCGCGGGATTACCCTGTCCGGCGGCCAGAAACAACGCGCGACCCTGGCCCGCGCCCTGATGGCCGATCCTCCGATCCTGGTCCTTGACGACGCGCTGTCGAGTGTCGATGCCCAGACCGAGCAGGCCATTCTGCACGCCCTGCGCGACTCGACCCGGGAGAAGACGGTCATTCTGATTTCGCACCGCATCTCTGCGGTCCGGGAGGCCGACCTGATTGTCGTGCTTGACGATGGCCGGATTGCCGAGACCGGCACCCACGCGGACCTGGTCGTCCGCAACGGGCTCTACGCCGAACTCTTTCATCAGCAGGCGCTCGAACAGGAACTGGCGGAATTCTGATGGACACCCAGCGCGAGGTAGAACTCGGCAAAACCTACGACCTGACCCTGCTGCGGCGGCTGTGGCACTACGTCCGCCCCTACCGGACGCGGTTTCTGCTGGCCCTGGTGTGTCTGCCGCTGACCTCGGCCTGTGTGCTGGCTCAGCCCTACCTGTTGAAGCTGGCCGTTGACCGCTACATGGCCAACCACGACGCCGAGGGCCTGGCCGTGGTCGGCCTGCTGTTTGCCGGCGTCCTGGTCGGTGAATTCATCTTCTTCTATACCCAGTTTCACGCCACCATGCTCATGGCCCAGCACAGCCTGGCCGACCTCCGCCGCGACCTGTTCGCCCATCTGCTGGAACTGCCGGCCAGCTTTTTTGAGCGCACCCCGGTCGGCCGCCTGGTCACCCGCCTGACGACCGATGTGGACGCCATTAATGAAGCCTTCTCGGCCGGCACCCTGACCATCTTCATGGACGTGCTGACCATGGTCGGCATCGTGACCATCATGCTGATGCTCGACGCCCGCCTGGCCCTGGTCGCCCTGCTCCTGGTGCCGCCCCTGCTGGTGGCGCTCAATTTTTTTCGGGTGCGGACCCGACGCAACTATCGGGCGATTCGGGAACGCCTGGCGCGGATCAACGCGTTTTTGCAGGAAACCATTTCCGGCGTCATGGTTGCCCACCTGTTTGCCCAGGAAAAAAAGCTGTTCGCCGAGTTTGTCCAGCGCAACCGCGACTACCGTGACACCAACCATCTGTCGAATATCTATGACGCCACCCTCTTCTCGCTGGTCGAGGCGATCAGCTCCATCTCGATTGCCCTGATGCTGTGGTACGGCGCGGGTCAGGTCAGCAGCGGGATCGTTGCCCTGGGCACCCTGGTCGCCTTTGTCGATTACATCCAGAAACTGTTTGTGCCGATGCGCGAGTTCAGCACCAAGTACACCACCCTGCAGTCGGCCCTGAGCGCGATTGAGCGGGTGTTCCAGCTCCTGGATACGCCGGTGACGATTACCTCGCCCGACACGCCCCGCCGACCCCAACAGGTGCGCGGCCGGATTGAGTTTGAGCACGTCTGGTTTGCCTATACTGACGAGGACTGGGTGCTGCGCGACGTGTCTTTTACGCTTGAGCCCGGCGAGAAAGTCGCCCTGGTCGGCGCCACCGGCTCGGGCAAGACGACGCTCAGCAAGCTGCTGAGCCGCTTTTACGATGTCCAGCGGGGACGCATTCTGGTTGACGGGGTCGATATCCGGGAATGGGACCTCAAGGTCTTGCGGCGCCACATCGGCACGGTCCTCCAGGACGTGTTCCTGTTCGTCGGCGATGTCGCCACCAATATCAGCCTGGGACGGACCGATATTGCGCCGGCCGCGCTGGAGCAGGCCGCCAAGGCGGTCCACGCCGACGGGTTTGTCCGCCAGCTGCCCGAGGGCTATGCCGAGCAGCTCTACGAGCGCGGCTCCAATCTGTCGGCCGGCCAGCGTCAGCTGCTGTCCTTTGCCCGAGCCCTGGCCTACGACCCGGCTGTGCTGTTCATGGACGAGGCCACCTCGAGCGTTGACCCGGAGACCGAGCTGCTCATTCAGTACGCCCTGGTCAAGCTGATGGAGAGCCGGACAACTCTGGTCGTCGCCCACCGTTTTTCGACCATTCAGAACGTGGACCGCATCCTGGTCATGCACAAAGGCCAGCTGCGCGAGACGGGCAGCCACCAGGAGTTGATGCGGCTGGGCGGCATCTACTGGCATCTGTACCAGCTCCAGTACGCCGGCAACGAGACCCCACAGGCGGCGCCTTCGGCCCAGGCAAACGGGCTGCTGGGCGGGCACCGGGGGTGAGGCTCATGGGAGCGCCCTGGGTCTGGCTGGTGTGGCTCAGCCTGCTGTCGGCCTGCTCGCCGGTGTATGTTCTCAGGGTCGGCTATGAAGAGGCCAGAATCCTGTGGCACCGCCGTCCGATCAGCGACATCCTGCGGCGGCCCGATCTCGATCCTGCGGTGCGGGACAAGCTGCGCCTCGTCCTGCGTGTCCGGGCCTTTGCCGAGCACGAACTCGGCTTCCGCGTCGGCGGCAGCTACGCCAGCCTGACCGAGGTCAGCCGTCCGCCGCTCGTCCATGTGCTGACCGCCGCGCCGCAGACCAGCCTTGAGCCGTATACGTGGTGGTTCCCGATTGTCGGTCGGGTGGCCTACAAGGGCTATTTCAACCGGGCGCTGGCCCGGGCAGAAGCGCGCCGCCTCGAAGCCCGGGGTTACGATACCGCCATCCGCACCGCCTCGGCCTTCAGTACCCTGGGCTGGTTTGACGACCCGTTGCTGCCGCACCTGCTGGACTATGACGCGGAAACGCTGGCCAACGTGATTTTTCACGAATTGTTTCACTCCACGTTTTATCTGGCCGGCCACACCGCGTTTAACGAGTCCCTGGCCAATTTTGCCGGCCATCGGGCCGCGATTGTCTTTTTTCGCCAGGAGTACGGCCCACACGACGATGTCACCCGCCGGGCCGAGGCGCGCTGGCGCCGGGAGTTGGAGCTGTCGGCGTGTGTGGCGCGGGCGGCCGCGCGTTTGGAGGCGCTGTACGCCTCGGCCCTGGCCGAGTCCGACAAGCTCAGCCGGCGCGAAGGGCTGTTCGCCCAGTTCCAGGCCGAGTATCGGGCCCTGGTCGGGCCGGAGCACGCCCGTACCAGTCTTGCCTCGGGCAAACTCAACAACGCCGTGCTGCTCAATCAGCTCGTCTATATGCGGGAGCTGGAGGTGTTTGAGCGGATCTACCAGAACGGAAAGGATCTGCCTGCCGCGCTGGCGGCCATGACCGAGGCGGCCGAGAGATCGGACGAGCCGTTCGGCGGCGTCAGAGCCCTGCTCGAACTCGCCCGGCCGCCCGTGTTCCTCCCGTCTCGGCCTGACGCCGCCGTGGCCGGCTGACGCTCAGGCGCGACCTCCTCCGCCTTGCTGCTGCTCGAGGAACTCCACTGCGGCGTGGGCGACCGCGCTTTCGTGTCCCCAGAAAAAATGATCTACCCCGGGCAGCGTCACCAGCTTTTTGGGAGCGGGCATGTTTTCGATCAGCTCCTGGAGTCCGGGAATGGGGGAGAAGTTATCATTATCCCCACTGACCAGCAGCGTCGGTTTGTTGGCCGTCAGCAGAAACGAGGGATCGCGAAAACCGATCGGCAGGGCCACGCCGATCAGCGTATGCACCCGCTCGTCCTCAGCCCCGGCCCGCAGCCCGACGACCGAGCCGAACGAGTAGCCGGCGACCACCACGGTCGAGACCGGCTGACGCGCGAGCAGGGCGGTAACGGCCGCCTTCACGTCCTCGATCTCCGCCTCTCCCTCGCCGTGGCTGCCGCCGCTCTGACCCACCCCGCGGAAATTGAAGCGCAGGGTGGCGATGCCGGCTTCCTGAAACGCCAGGGTCAGGGCCGAGACCACATTGTTGCGCATCTCTCCGCCGTACTGGGGATGGGGGTGGCAGATCACCGCGCCGATGGACGGGGAGGCGGACGGCGCTGAAAACAGGCCCTCCAGGCTGATATCGCCAACCGCAAACGTCATATGCTCTTCCATACATCCTCCTATGCTTGTCATCGCCTGCTTCTTGCCCTAAGAATGAACTCGCCAACACAGTCCGGTCACCGTCTCGTATGCCACAAGCCACGCCTGCCGAGCAAACAGCGCCTGTCACGTTTCTTGCAGACCGAACGGTCGGCAAACTGGCCCGCTGGCTGCGCATCCTGGGCTATGACACGCGCTACCTGCCCCAGCTCTCACCGGCCGGTCTGGTGCGCGAGGGCCGTCGTCAGGGCCGGGTCATTCTGACCCGCAACACCCGCATTCGCCGCTTCAGGGACGCACCGACGTTCGTGTTTATCGAGCACGACCGTTTTCGAGACCAGCTCAAGCAGGTGGTGACGACACTCAAGCTCGACCCCGTCGCCAGGCTGCTGAGCCTGTGCGTGGCCTGCAACCAGCCCCTTGAGGTGGTGGCTAAAGACAGCGTCCAGACCAAGGTGCCGGCGTATACGTGGCAGACCCAGACCACCTTTCACCGCTGTCCGCGCTGTCGGCGGATATACTGGGGGGCGACGCATCGAGAGCATATCCGGGCCGAGCTGAGGCAGCTCGGCTTGGTCGAGCGGGAAGACCGGCCCGAAGGCTGAGGACACATGGCTGAGTACTGGCTGTTGTGGGACGGCGGCTGAGGTTTATGACGCCGCCTCGTCGCCTGGGTCAAGCGACACGATACGGCCGATATCATCCGCGCCGTGGCCTACCAGGACGCGCCGTGGCCGCCGATGACGGATGAGCTGGCCGAGCGCTGCCAGCGCGCCGTGCAGGTCATTACGCCCGCCGGACAGACCCTGGCCGCCGGCCGGGCGAGCGTGTGTGTGCTGGGTCTGGTCGGCTATCCGCGGCTGGCCCGCCTGGCCGCCCGGCCACCTTTCATCTGGGCAGTCGAGTTGGGCTACTGGATGGTCGCCCGCAACCGGCGGTTTGTGAGCCGGCTGGTAGCGCGGATAGGCCGACGAAGCGGGTGAGAAGCCTGCCTTGCATGCCGCCACTCAAGCCCCCCGGCACGAACCGATACGACTGCAAATCCGTGATAGAGCCCGCGTCCAGACGGGGCTCCGTCACTGTCCGGTCCGAGCCGGTGCGTTGTCCGCAGGCGCCAGGACGAAGTTCTGGTTGGCCTGCTGCCAGACCAGGCGGACCGCTTCGCCTGGGCTCGGAAAGTCCGCAACGAGCGTCTCACCCGTGACGCCCTGCAGAAACTCCTCACCCAAGGTGGTCACGGTAAAGGTCGCCCGCCCGAACGGAACTCCATCGGCCACGGCGCGCACGGTAAACATGGCGTCGTCTCTGGGCGGGGCTGCGTTGAGGAGTAGCAGGTTCCAGTTGAACAACAGGCCGAAGCCGTTATCCGTGTCGTCGCAGGCCTCCTCCGTGTCGGCCCGGTCGGTGCCGTAGGCGGCTTCCAGGCGGTGGGTGGCGTTTATGCCGTCGATCTCCAGTTCGACTGTGTCGGCCTCACACACCCAGCCGGACAACAGGCTGATACCGCTCTGGAACGATCCCGCCTCGGGATTCTCCAGCGCACCCCGCACAAAAGTGACTTCTAAGTTGTACGCCCCGGTCGCGCCCCCCTGCCCCTGGAGGTCGAGGACGACTGAGCCTGCCTGCACGGGGGCGTCGAGACGGTCAGCCTGCCGACTGCCACGCGTGGGACCGGACGCCAAAGGCACGCCGTTCTGCCAGATCGTGCCGCGGAGTGGCGCGCCGCCAAAGGTGTCCACAAAAACGAGGCCCCGCCCCGGGACGGTCACGGCCTGCTCTACGGTGTGAATCCCGGCAGTGGCGCGCACGCTCACCGCATAGACGTTGTTGCTGCCCGCGTCGGCGGGTCTCTCGTAGTCGGGGATGTTCACGAAGCGCAGGACGCCGCCGCTCATGGTGAAGTCGCCCCGGTCGGTTCCGGCCAGAGACCACGTGGGCGACACGCCCTCCGGGTCACTGACGCTGTATTCTGCAACCGACCCAGTGCCGCTCTCGGCATACGACGAGACACGGAACAACTCTGTCAGCGTGTGCACTTCATCTACGGGGGTGACGGTGACAGTGACGCCCAGTGTCGCGGGACGGGTGTCCCCATCAGAGGCTTCCACAGTCACTTCATAGACATTGTTGTCGTCAGCGTCGGCGGGTTGCTCATAGTCGGGGGCGGCATTGAAACTCAGGACGCCGTTGCTGATGGTGAAGGCGCCGCTGTCCGTTCCACTCAGCGACCAGGTGAGCGACTGCTCGCCTTCCGGGTCGGTGGCGGTGTAGGTGGCGACCGGGAGCAGACCGTTCTCAGCATATTCGACACTGTCTTTGCCGGTCAGCGTGGGCGATTCATCCACATTGGTGACGGTGATGGAATCGGAGTCGGCGGAGGGGTCAGTGGCCGTCACGGGGTCGGTGGCCGTCACGATGACGGCGTAGCGGTCCTTGGTCTCGTAGTCGAGCGCCGTCCCGGCTGCCACCGACAGTTGACCGGTACTGGTGTTGATATCGAACGATCCGGCGTCGGCGCCCGAAAGCGTGTAGGTCAGCGTCGGGTCGTTGGGGTCGCTAGCCGCGACCGGGGAGCCGACGTTCGTACCGGCTGCCGCATTCTCATCGACGCTCCGGGTGGTGGCGGCTCCTTCCGGGAAGTAGGGCGCGTCGCCTGAGGGCGTCTCGGTGACCGTGTCTGACCAGACACCGGCGCCCTGGTCGTTGACCGCCCGCACCTGTACGTCGTACTCCGTGCTGTCGGTCAGGCCGGAGATGGTGTAGGACAGGCTGCCGGAAGTCCAGGCGTTATCTTCCACAGTCCAGTTGGCGTCGTCCGTCTCGTCGGCGGCGGTCTCAATGTAGCGCACATCGTAGGCTTCGATGGCTGATCCGCCGGTATCGGATGGCGCGGTCCAGGTGACGCCAAGGGTGAAGCCGAGAGAGCTGCTGCGGCCCGCCACAACCGAGCTGATGGTGGGGGCGCCGGGTACGGTCTGTGCCCAGACTTCACCGGAAACCGGCAGCAGCCAACACAGTCCCCACACTGCCGTCCGCAGCAGTGTTCTCCCCACGTCCGAGATCATGTCTTGGGTCAGTCGCTCACTTTGTCGTGTGTTCTCTCCACCAGTTGGGGCTGGAAATGCGCACCCCGTCCTGCGCGGCCAGGGCGTTGGCCAACTCCAGGGACGGAAAGCCCGGCTCGGTCTCGACGAAGAAACTGTTGGCGGCGATATCCAAGGCCGACACTCGGTTCAGCTTGATCCGATTGCGAGCAAAAAAGGAATTTGTCCGTGCTCTGCTCCACTCCGCCTCCAGCACCAGCAGCACGCCACCGGGCAAGGTCATCAAGGTGCCCGAGGATTCGGACCGGAACACCGGGAGCCCGGTGCTTCTTCTGGAGCTGTCTTTGGTGACGATGTGCTCCCCGCTGCCTCTGGCGATGCTACCAGCCCCGCTCACCTCCAGGTCGGACTGCAAGCGTACCCGCACGGTGCGGTCGCCGTCTGCGTAGGTATAGACTCGCCCCTGGCCGCCTTGACCGGAGTCGCCTCGCGCCTGGGGACTGGGCTGCTTGCGGACGAGAGAGCGCTTGTCTTTAGAAGATGGGTCCGTCGGCGCGAACTCGATCGTCTCATCCTGAGCCACCGCTGTCCCGCCTGCCGATATACCAACAGCGACTGCTATAACTCCGGCAATACACAATCTTCTCATCTCATCACCTCCCCATGTCTGTCGCCTCGTCAGGGACAAGCGGTACTATCCCGAAATTCTGCTGCTTCTTTGCCTGAAGAATGAGGAAGATCGGAAACAGCCAGTTATATTATGCGCTGCTGAGCTTTGTCCGGCTCCGCTATCCAGCCCGGAGGCTGATAGTGTCTCAGTTTGATTGAACCCCTCGGCTTTCGCTCTCGTACGGGGGACTTTGACTCCGCCTGCCGCAGTGTCTCGGTTCCGCTGAGAAAGGGTTCTATGACACGATTCTGCTGCTCTTATCCCTGCCAGAATTGGTAGGGAATAGAAAAATGATGCGGACGCCGAAAGCCATGGGCAGTCGACACCGGGAGGAGATTAATGAGGCGAGGCAGCCGTCGGCGAGGAGAAAAATTTCAAAGTGAGACACTACCCAAAGGCTGTTCGGCTCAGTCAGGCGTGGCCGAGCTGGCGCAGGGCTTCATACAGGACGATGGCTGCGGCGTTGGACAGATTCAGGCTGCGGACGTGTCGGCCGGGCATGGGAATGGTGTACAGGGAGGCGGCCAACTCGGTCCGAATGGATGGCGGCAGGCCGCGTGTCTCACTGCCGAACACGAGCAGGTCGTCGGGCCGATAGCGAACCCGGGTGTAGGGCTGGCTGGCCCGGGCCGAGAAAGCCAGCAGCCGTCCGGCGGGCCGCTGGTGGAGAAAGGCGGGCCAGTCGGTGTATGTCCGCAGCGTGACATACGGCCAGTAGTCGAGGCCGGCCCGCTTGAGATAGCGGTCTTCCAGGGAGAAGCCCAGGGGACCGACCAGATGAAAGCCGGTGTCTGTGGCCGCGCACAGGCGTGCGGTGGTGCCGCTGTTGGGGGGAATCTGGGGCTCGACAAAGACGATGTGCATAGACGCGGGGGAGGCTAGGGGTGGTCTTGGCCAAACGGGATGGGGTAGGCGGCGTCGTTGAGGCGCAGGACAAAGCCGCCGGTCTCGGGTTCTTCCTGAATGTAGGCCGCCAGCTGATAGTAGGCCGGCCGGGTGAAACGGGCCAACTCGGCGTGGCCTTTGACCCGGCAGTAGACCGCGTTGTCCGGTCCGATATACAGCGTGTCCGGGCTGAGGGCCTCTTCGCTGGTGTCGTTCAGCCGGACTCTGAGGCCGTGGTCGAGATCGCCGTCGAGCGCGGTCACCACATACGGCGCATCGTCAATCTCGACGATGGCCGTGTCGCGGCCCAGCACGATCTGATACCGGCCGTCTTCCGTCCGGCGCAGGTGCTGGCTGAACAAGCGGTTGATGCGGCGGTTTTCGATCCGCTCGTCATTGGCGTACCACCAGCCGTCTTTTCCAAAGCTAATCTTGCGGACGGAGTCGATGGCCCAAAATCCAGCTTTTGGCATACGCCCTCACCACTCGCGCCTCAGCCGTCGGCCCTGGCGCGGCGCTCGTCCGCGGTATCAAGGATGATCGTGACCGGACCGTCGTTGACCAGCTCGACCGCCATGTCGGCCTGAAAACGGCCGGTGGCAACCCGGATGTTCCGACTCCGGACGCGCTCGACAAAATACTAGTACAGCGGCAGCGCGGTCTCGACGCCGGCGGCGGCAATGAACGACGGCCGCCGGCCCTTGCGACAGTCGCCGTACAGGGTGAACTGCGACACGACCAGCAGCTCGCCGTCCACGTCGCGCAGGGAATGGTTGAATTTGCCGTCCTGGTCCGAAAAAATCCGCAGCCCGATGATTTTCTGGCTGAGATAGTCGGCCTCGGCCCGGGTGTCATCGGTGCGGATGCCCAGCAGGACGGCCAGGCCGTGACCGATCCGGCCGATGCACTCCCCGTCTACCGAAACCCGGGCGTGGCTCACCCGTTGAATGACCGCTCGCATTGATCCCACTGTTAGCCGACTCCCGGCCACGTGACAAGCGCGTCCGCCTGGCGTCGGCCTGGGCTGTCGGCTATGATCCCGGCATGTACCCGGTTCTCCTGAGTCTCGGCCCGGTGACCGTCTACAGCTACGGGGTGATGATGGCGCTCGGCTTTGTGGCGGCCGGCTGGGTGATCAGAAAAGAGCTGCTCGACCAGGGTCGCAACCCCGAGCTGGCCTCGAGTTTGGTGCTGTGGGCGGCCGTGGGCGGTCTGATCGGCGCGCGTCTGCTGTTCATTGTCGATGCCTGGTCGGCATTTGTGGCCGATCCGTGGGCGCTGGTGCTGACCGGCGCCGGATTCATCTGGTACGGCGGTCTGCTGGGCGGCATCGCCGGGGTGAGCCTGTGTATCCGGCGCTATCGGCTGCCCTGGCTGCGGACGATGGACATGGTCGCGCCGGCCATTGCGCTGGGCCACGGGATCGGCCGGATTGGCTGCCATCTGGCCGGCGATGGCGACTGGGGACCGCCGACCGGTTTGCCCTGGGGCGTGGTGTACAGCGAGGCGGTTGTCGGCTGGCCCCATCCGCCGGGAGTGGCCGTCCATCCCACCTCGCTGTACGAGTGCGCCGCCTACGTCCTCATCTTCGCCTTTTTGCGCCAGCGCCGCACCGCGCCGCATCAGCCCGGCGCCCTGTTCTGGGGCTATCTGGTCCTGGCCGGGCTGGCGCGTTTCGGGCTGGAGTTTGTCCGCGTCAACCCCGAACTCGCGTTTGGCCTGTCCATGGCCCAGGTGCTGAGTATTCCGCTGGTTGGCCTGGGCGCTGCGCTGCTGCTCAGACCCGCCGGCCTGCGTCAGGAGCACGCCGGATGAGAAAGTGGCTGGCCCTCGGTCTGGTCGCGTTGGGGTGTGGCTTTGTGCTGCTGACCCTGACTCCCTCCGGGCCGACCTTGCCCAGGGCGGCTGCGGATTTCGTATTGCCTGACATGCAGGGCCAGGTCGTGCGTCTGTCGCAGCTGAAGGGCAAGGTCGTGTTTCTCAACGTGTGGACGACCTGGTGTCCGCCGTGCCGGAAAGAAATGCCGACCATGCAGGCGCTGTACCGTCAACTCCAGGACCAGGACTTCATGCTGCTGGCCGTCAGCCAGGACGTGGATGGCCGCAAGACCGTACTGTCGTATCTGGAGGAGGGCGGCTATACCTTTCCGGTCTTGTTGGACGTGCGGGGAGAAGTCGGCAAGAAGTATGGGGTGACCGGCTACCCGGAGACCTTTCTGATTGATCGCCAGGGCATGATTGTGCATCACCATATCGGCTATAACAACTGGGCCAGTCCCGAGTCGCTGGCCGCCGTCCGGGGGCTGATTGAGCGTGGGGTATGGACCCCACCGGCGGGCGGTGACGTGCCCGGCGAACAGATGCCGCTGCGGCCCTAGCCGCACGGAAAATCCCCCTCACCCCAGCCCTCTCCCTCCAGGGGAGAGGGAGCAGGAAATTCCCTCCCCCCGGTGAGGGGGAGGGCCAGGGAGGGGGGCGATGTGAACCCGAGACACTCCCCGGACCCTATACCGGTCGCCCGGCGGGTATGCTATAGTGCCGAGTCTCAGTCTGTGACAGGCCCAGGAGTGGGAGGGCTGGACTGAGGAAGGGGCAACCATGATGCATGATCGGCGCAAAAGAATCGCTATCAGCCTGTTCGTCTCAATTCTCGGTGTGGGAGCGGTGCTGCTCGGCAGCCACGGGCTTGACCGTGTTGCCGCAGTCGGACGCGAGGATTACGAGGGCCTGGAGTCGTTTTCCAATGTGCTGGCCATCGTGCAGAGAAACTATGTCCAAGAGGTGAAAACCAACCAGCTGGTCGAGGGGGCGATCAACGGCATGCTGAGCGCCCTCGATCCCCACAGCGCCTATCTGACCCCGGATTCGTATCGCGAGCTGCAAGTCGATACCGGCGGCAGTTTTGGCGGACTGGGCATCGAGATTACGCTGCGCGACGGGGTGCTGACCGTGGTCTCCCCGATTGAGGATACGCCGGCCTACCGCGCCGGGGTCAAGGCCGGGGACCAGATCATCAAGATTGACGGAGAACTGACCAAGGATATGACCCTGCTTGAGGCAGTCAAGCGGATGCGCGGCCCGCAGGGCAGTCAGGTGACGATTTCCGTGCGGCGCGAAGGGGTGGCCCAGTTCATTGATATTGCGCTGACCCGCGAGGTGATCAAGATCAAGAGCGTCAAGTCAAAATTCCTGGAGCCGGGCTATGGCTATATCCGTCTGGTCCAGTTTCAGGATCGCACCACGGACGATCTTGAAAACGCCCTTGAGCGTTTCAGCCAGGACCAGCAGGAACTCAAGGGCGTGGTGCTCGACCTGCGCAGCAATCCCGGCGGCCTGCTGAGTCAGGCGGTCAAGGTGGCCGATGTGTTTCTCGACAGCGGGATGATCGTGTATACCAAAGGCCGGCTCGATAACCAGCAGCAGAAGTACCTCGCCCATCCCGGTGGCTATACCGACCTGCCCCTGATCGTGCTGGTCAATCAGGGCAGCGCGAGCGCGTCCGAGATTGTGGCCGGTGCGGTTCAGGACCACGGGCGGGCGGTGGTCCTGGGCACCAAGACTTTTGGCAAGGGCTCGGTCCAGACCATCCTGCCCCTGGAAGACGGCGCCGCCCTGCGCCTCACCACGGCCATGTACTACACGCCCAACGGCCGTTCGATCCAGGTCACCGGAGTAGAGCCCGACTACATTGTCGAGAATGTCCTGCCCGATCAGCTCGCTGCCACCCGTCAGAGCGGTATCCGAGAGGAAAATCTGCGCGGCCATTTTGACAACGCGGCGGACCGGGACACGGCGCCCGTCCAGATTCGGGAGGGAGCGCCGGATACGGACGCCCCCCCGCCCTCGACGACCGACGCCTCAGCGGCTCAGGAGGCGGCCGAGGACGCGATCCAGGAGGGTGAGCTGGGCAAAGACCCCCAGCTCGATAAAGCCCTCGAACTTCTCAAGTCCCGGCAGACGACACCACAGACCAGCGTTGCTGCAGTCCAGCCCTGAGACCGCCACGACGCCCTTTCACTGAATCACGCCGGCAGACTGGGAAGAACCCACCCCGCCGCTGACGCGGCACCCCTCCGAGGAGGGGATGGGAGGCGGTGATTCCCCTCCTGGGAGGGGTGGCTGAAGGCCGGGGTGGGTGCCTTGTTGCATCACACGTTGGCAAAGGGAGAGGCGCGGAAGGAGCGTAGGGGCGGGTTTCAAACCCGCCCCTGCCGCTGCCCGGTCTTGTTTGAGCTTGGCCGTTTCTGGTACAAGTCCGGTCGATGGCACCGCCCGCAACGTCCCGCAGCGTGGCTGACTGGCAGTCCCAGCCGCCCATCCTGTCTGTCTCCGAACTGACCACCCAAATCCGGGGGGTGTTGGAGGCCGACTTCGCCGAGGTGTGGGTGGCCGGCGAAATCTCGGGGCTGCGCAGCCCACCCTCGGGCCACAAGTATTTTACCCTCAAGGATAAGACCAGCCAGCTGCGCTGCGTCATGTTTCGAGGCCAGGCCGGCCGGCTGCGTTTTCGACCCGAAGACGGTCTGGAGGTCATCATTCGGGGACGCATCGGGCTGTATCCGGCGCGCGGCGACATGCAGCTGTACGCCACGACTCTGGAGCCGCGCGGGGTCGGAGCGCAACAGCTGGCGCTTGAACAGCTGAAAGCCGCCCTGGCGGCCGAAGGGCTGTTTGCCGCCGAGCGCAAAAAACCCCTGCCGTTTTTTCCCCGTCGGGTAGGGGTGGTCACCGCCCAGACCGGGGCGGCCATTCACGATATTCTGACCATCCTGTATCAGCGTTGTCCCCACACCCACGTCCTGCTGCGGCCGACCAGAGTCCAGGGAGCCGGAGCCGGAGCCGAGATTGCGGCCGGCATCCAGGACCTGAATGCGCACGCCCAGGCCGAGGTCATCATTGTCGGGCGGGGTGGGGGCTCGCGCGAGGATCTGAACGCCTTTAATGAAGAGGTGGTAGCCCGGGCCATTGCCGCCTCCGAGGTGCCGGTGGTGGCGGCGGTGGGACACGAGATTGACCTCAGCATTGCCGACCTGGTGGCCGACCGTCGCGCCCCGACCCCGACTGCGGCGGCCGAAATGGTGATGCCGCGCTGGGACGAGTTGCAGACCCACATCGCCACCCAGGCGCGGAGCCTGGCCCTGGCCATGCAGCGCCACGTGACCCGCCGGCGTCAGGCGGTGCTGAGTCTGGGCCAGCGTATCCGCGACCCGCGCCACGACCTCGGTGTCCGACAGCGTCAGCTCCAGGCTCTGGCCGCCCGCCTGCGGGGTGGGTTTCAACGCCGGACCGAGCGCGCTCAGGCCCGGCTCCAGGAGCTGAGCACCGCTCTCGGCAGTCTCAGCCCCTTGGCCGTCTTGGGCCGGGGCTATAGTCTGACGCGGACGATTCCGGCCGGCACGGTCGTCGTCGACGCCGGGCAGCTCAGGCCGGGCGATCAGGTCCGCCTGATGTTTGCCGTCGGCGAGGCGATTGCCCGCATAGAGCAGACCCGGGAGGGGGACGAGTAGGGTGAAAGAGCCGCCACAAACGTTTGAGGCCGGGCTGCACGATCTGGAAGGGATTGTGGAGCGGATGGAAACCGGGGAGTTGTCGCTTGAGGACGCCCTGGGCGCTTTTGAGGAAGGGGTGGGGCTGGTCCGCCACCTGGGCGAGCAGCTGGCCGGGGTCGAGAAGCGCCTTGAGGTGCTCAGCCGCGATCAGGACGGCGTGTTCCAGCTCCACAGCCTGCCGACCGAAGACGACGAAGAGAACCGGGAAGAGGACGGGGACGCGTGAATCTGACCCGCTATATGAAGGAACGCCAGCGTCTGGTTGACCGGACGCTCAGAGCGCTGCTGGCGCCGTCCAGCGGCAAGCCGCCCCGGACGCTGGACCGAGCCATGCGCTACAGTCTGTTTTCCGGCGGCAAGCGCATCCGTCCCATTCTGGCCCTGGCCAGCGCCGAGGCGCTCGGTGCCCGGCTTGAACCGGTCCTGCCGTTTGCCTGCGGCCTGGAGATGATCCACGCCTATTCCCTGGTCCACGACGATCTGCCGGCCATGGATGACGACGACCTGCGGCGCGGCAAGCCGACCAATCACGTGGTGTTTGGCGAGGGCATGGCCATCCTGGCCGGCGACGGGCTGCTGACCGAGGCGTTTCGGGTGATGGCCGAGGGCGCGCTGGCTGCCCCAAAGCGGGGACAGGCGGCGCTGCGGGCGCTGCACGAGGTGGCGGCTGCGGCCGGCGCCGGCGGCATGGTCGGCGGACAGGTGTTGGACCTTGAGGCCGAAGAGAAGAAGCCGACCCGGACTGTGGTCGAGGCGATTCATACCCGCAAGACCGGGGCGATGATTCGGGCTGCGGTTCGGGTCGGCGGGCTGCTGGGCGGAGCCACCCCGCGCCAGTACGAGCGCCTGGACCAATATGGAACGGCGATCGGTCTGGCCTTTCAGGTGACCGACGACATTCTGGATATCGAGGGCGGCACGGAAAAAACCGGCAAACGCGAGGGCCGTGACGCCGAGCTGAACAAGGCCACCTATCCGGCCGCCATCGGTCTCGACCGGTCCAAGCGCCTGGCGCGCCAGCTGCGCGAGGACGCGCTCTCGGCGCTCCAGCCCTTCGGGCCTGCGGCCGAGCCGCTGCGGCAGATCTGCCACCTGATCGTTGATCGCGCCGCGCCCGCCCAGACCTGACCCACACCGCGTCTGTGCCCCTGTTGTGGCTGATCGCAAACACCCCGCCCGCCGCGAACGCCTCGACGTGCTCACCGTTCAGCGCGGTCTGACCGCCAGCCGCGAGCAGGCCCGGCGGCTCATCATGGCTGGCGCCGTTGTCGTCAACGACCAGCGGGTTGATAAGCCGGCCACTCTGGTCGATAGTGCGGCTCAGGTCCGCATTAAAGACCACGCCCGCCCGCGCTACGTCAGCCGTGGCGGTCTCAAGCTGGAAGCCGCGCTGCGGGCCTTTCCCCTTGATGTTACGGGCCGGATCGCTCTCGATGTCGGCGCCTCGACCGGCGGGTTCACCGACTGCCTGCTGCAACACGGCGCGGCCCGGGTCTTTGCCGTTGATGTCGGCTATGGACAGTTGGCCTGGTCGCTGCGCCAGGACCCCCGGGTGGTGAATATCGAGCGTCAGAATATCCGTACGCTCGATGGGCTGAGCGCCCAGCCCAGCCTGAGCGTCATTGATGTCTCCTTCATCTCGCTCGCGACCGTTATCCCGGCGGTCCTCAAACTGCTCGCTCCGGGCGGGCACGGCATCGCGCTGATTAAGCCTCAGTTCGAGGTCGGCAGGGGCAGGGTGGGGAAGGGCGGTATTGTTCGAGATCCAGCGCTGCACCGGGAGGTTGTCAGCCGCTTGCAGGTCCAGGCGGCGGACTGGGGCTTGATCCCCAAGGGTCTGATCGAATCGCCGCTGCGCGGGGCCAAGGGCAATACGGAGTTTTTGTGGTACTGGCAGAAAAGGTGATCGATTCGCTCTCTCTTGTCGCCACGATCGTCTCATTCAGACCAACGGTGCAGCGCGGGCGACGGGAAAAAGCCTACCTCAATCGGGTGGGCTCATAGATCAATCAGACGTGCCTGTCGGTCGGCACATTCAGCACTATTTGAGCACGGCGCGCACAATCTTCTTTTCGGTGTCGCGGTCGATGTTAAACGCCTTGTGGGTGCTGACACTGTGCATGATGACCTTGGCCTCTTCCTCTTTGTACTCCTGGCCGGTATCGGCGCAGTCGCCGCAGCTCCACTTGTCGGCGTCGATATTGCCGATTTCTCCTCCGATAACCTGTGGCATACGCTCCTCCTGTACGGACATAGTCTGCCCTGTATATAGCCTGAATCGGTGGGGATGATCCAGAGGCGTGTGATGC
The DNA here is from genome assembly GCA_012271025.1 of Deltaproteobacteria bacterium. The sequence continues at coordinate 23,739 of JAAXHF010000365.1, forward strand.
GGCTGCCACGCCCCTGAGCCGCTCCTGCTTGCCGCTGTCAGGTGCCTCTGGTATAGGGGTCGCCGTATCCCGCGCTGAATCCCCCCTGGCCGAATTCGGCATTTCTTCCTGAGGCGGCATGACACTAACACACCAACTGTACGAGGCTGCGGCCCCGGTCTGGCGCCAATCGCTGGCCCATCCTTTTGTGCGCTCGCTGGGCGACGGCTCGCTGCCCCTGGAAAATTTCCGCTTCTACATGCGCCAGGATTACGTCTTTCTGATTGAATACAGCCGTCTGGTGGCCCTGGCTGCGGCCAAAGCGCCGAGCCTTGACACCATGGCCCGTTTTGCCACGCTGCTCGACGCCACGCTCAACCAGGAAATGGCCCTGCACCGTGAATTTGCGACCGAGTGCGGCATCACGGCCGAGGAGTTGGCCGCGACCGAAGCCGCGCCCACGACCCGGGCGTATACCAGCCATCTGGTGCGGGTGGCCTCGCTCGGCGATCTGGCCGAGACGGTGACGGCCCTGCTGCCGTGCCAGTGGGGCTATGCCGAGATCGGCCAGACCCTGGTCCAGCGCGGCAAACCGGCCGACGCGCCGTTCTACGCCAAGTGGATCGAGATGTACGCGTCCGAAGAGTTCGCCTCCCTGGCCGCCTGGCTGCGCGCCCTGCTCGACAGCTATGCCGGGAAAACCGACCCTGAGCGGCTGGTCGAGATCTTCTGTCGCAGTGCGCGCTACGAGTACCTGTTCTGGGATATGGCCTACCGCCTGGAGGAGTGGCCGGTCTGAGGCCGCGGGTCGCTTGACACCTTGGGTGGAGCCGGTTAAGACAGGGTGACTTCTTGAGCCAGCCCCTGAGGTGAGGACGGGTGAGCACACTTGTTGGACTGTGACATGCACAAAAGGGCCTCCTTGCACTGCCAAGGGGGCCTTTTTTTTACCGTTTTGTCCGTATCTCGGCCGCAGAACCGCAGCAGAGCGCATCTTCAGCATAGAAGGATAGCAGCCCGATGAGAGTCGTCATTCGCAACGGCAACCTGATCGACCCGGCCAATCGTCTCAATGAACCGGCCGACCTGGTGATCGAGGACGGGCGTATCCGCAGCGTGGAGCCGCCGCAGCGCCTGGCCCAGCTGTCAGACCCGGACACGCTGGAGGTGGACGCCCGGGGCTGGATTGTCGCGCCCGGTTTTGTTGACCTGCACGTGCATTTTCGTGAGCCGGGCTATGAGTACAAAGAGACTGTGCGAACCGGCGCCCAGTCCGCAGTGGCGGGCGGGTTTACCACGGTCGCCTGCATGGCCAATACCAATCCGGTCAACGATAGCGCTGAGGTCACCCGCTATATTCTTGACAAAGCCCGCAGCGCAGACCTGGCCCGGGTGCTGCCTATCGGCGCCCTGTCGGTCGGGCTCAGGGGCGAACGTCTGGCTCCGCTCGACCAGATGCGCGAGGCCGGGATTGTGGCCGTTTCCGATGACGGCCGGCCGGTGATGAACGCCGGGCTGATGCGCCGCGCCCTGGAGTGGTGCGCGGACCTGGGGCTGCCCATCAGCGTCCACGAGGAAGACCTCAACCTGGCTGCCGGGGGCAGCATGAACGAGGGGCCGACCGCTGCCCGGCTGGGACACAAAGGCGTGCCCAATGCGGCCGAAGAGGTGATGATTGCCCGAGACCTGGCCCTGGCCCGTCTGACCGGCGGACACGTCCATGTCGCGCACGTCAGTGCCCGTGGCTCGATTGATCTCATTCGTCAGGCCAAGAAAGACGGCCTGCCGGTCACCGCCGAGGTTGCCCCTCACCACTTCAGCCTGACCGAAGAGGCGGTTGAGGACTATCAGGCCGACGCCAAGATGGCGCCACCGCTACGTCAGGCGGCCGATGTCGAGGCCATGCGCGAGGGGCTGCGGGACGGCACGCTCGACGCGATTGCCACCGATCACGCGCCCCATCACCGTGACGATAAAGCCGGGGCATTCGAGGCTGCGGCCCACGGCGTGGTCGGCCTGGAGACCGCGCTGCCGCTGACCCTGGGGCTGGTCGAGACCGGCGTTTTGTCCGTGTCCGAGGCGGTGCGGAAGCTGAGCTGGAATCCGGCCCGGATCTTTGACCTGCCCTACGGCAGCCTGTCGGTCGGCGCGCCGGCCGATGTGGTGGTGTTCGATCCCAATCAGGCCTGGACCGTTGCCGCCGACGGGCTGCACTCGAAAAGCACCAACACGCCCTTTGTGGGCCAAAGCATGAAGGGCCGGGCGGTGCTGACCCTGGTCGGCGGACGGGTGGTGTATGATGGAAGGCAAGTCAAAGGTCAAAGGTCAAAAATAAACGTGTAGGGGCAGGGTCCCGTGCCTGCCCGGCGGAGCGGGTCCTGTGCCCGCGCGGTGTATGACGCTGATATGAAAGCCCTGCTCGCCCTTGCAGACGGAACGGTCTTCCACGGCAGCGCCTTTGGCGCTGAGGGAGAAGCGGCCGGAGAAGTGGTGTTCAACACCGCGCTGAGCGGCTACCAGGAGATTCTGACCGATCCGTCCTACACGGGACAGATTGTCACCATGACCTGTCCCGAGATCGGCAATGTCGGCGTCAACCCCGAAGACGTGGAATCCCGCCGGCCGTTTGTTGAGGGCTTTGTGGTCAAAGAATACTGGCCCCGCCCGAGCAACTGGCGGGCCGAGCAGAGCCTGGCCGCGTATATGGCCGAGCACGCTATCGTCGGCATTCAGGGCATCGACACCCGTGCTCTGGTCCGCCACATCCGTGACCACGGCGCCCAGCAGGCCGTCATTTCGACTGTCGAGGCCGATCCCCAGCGGCTGGTGGCCCGAGCCCGGGTCGCACCCGGCCTGGAGGGCCGGGATCTGGTCAAACAGGTCACCTGTGGCCAGCCCTACGACTGGTGGCAGGCGAGCTGGGAGCTGGGCTCGGGTTATCGCGACACACGGGAGACTGGGCAGTCCTTCTTTGTGGTGGCCTACGATTACGGCATGAAGTTCAATATCCTGCGCCAACTCGTGGCGTCCGGCTGCCGGGTGCGGGTCGTGCCGGCCCAGACCCCGGCCGACGAGGTCCTGGCGCTGAAACCCGACGGCGTCTTCCTGTCAAACGGTCCGGGCGACCCCGATGCGGTACCGTACGCCAAACGCAATGTGGCGGCCCTGATCGGTCGGGTGCCGATATTCGGCATCTGTCTGGGCCACCAGATCCTGGGGCTGGCCCTGGGCGGAACGACCTTCAAGCTCAAGTTCGGCCACCACGGCGGCAATCACCCGGTCATGGACATGGCCACCCGCAAGGTTGAAATCACCTCCCAGAACCACGGCTTTTGTGTGGATATGGACTCGCTGAAGGGGCGGGCCGAGATCACCCACATCAACCTCAACGATCAGACCGCAGAGGGCTTGAGCCACCTCCAGCATCCGCTCTTCTCCGTCCAGTACCATCCCGAGGCTTCCCCGGGGCCGCACGACGCCAGCTATCTGTTCGCCCGTTTCACCGCCCTGATGGACCGCTATAAAAGAGGATAGATGCGGTAGTCATGCCCAAACGAACCGACCTCGACTCTATTCTGCTGATTGGCTCCGGGCCGATTATTATCGGCCAGGCGTGTGAGTTCGATTACTCCGGCACCCAGGCCTGCAAGGCGCTCAAGTCCGAGGGCTATCGGGTCATTCTGGTCAACTCGAATCCGGCCACCATCATGACCGACCCCGAGTTTGCCGACCGGACCTATATCGAGCCGCTGCGACCCGAAGTCGTGGAGAAAATCATCGCCCACGAGCGTCCCGACGCGCTGCTGCCGACCATTGGCGGGCAAACCGGCCTCAACCTGGCCATCGACCTGGCCGAGGCCGGGGTGCTCGACCGCTATGGGGTGGAATTGGTCGGCGCCAAGCTGCCGGCGATCAAAAAGGCCGAAGACCGCGATCTGTTCAAGGCCGCCATGCAGCGCATCGGGCTCGACCTGCCGCGCAGCGGTTATGCCCACTCCTACCAGGAGGCCCGGCAGGTCTTGGAGCGGCTCGGCCTGCCGCTGATCGTCCGCCCGTCACGAACCCTGGGCGGGGCCGGCGGCGGGATTGTCGAGTCAACGGACGACTTCCGACGCCTGGTTGAGTGGGGGCTGGACAACTCGCCGAGCACCGAGGTGCTGATCGAAGAGTCAATCGCCGGCTGGAAAGAGTTTGAGCTTGAGGTCATGCGCGACACCAGGGACAATGTCGTCATTATCTGCTCAATCGAAAACCTCGATCCCATGGGCGTCCACACCGGCGACTCGATCACCGTTGCCCCGGCCCAGACCCTGACCGACAAGGAGTATCAGCTGATGCGGGACGCGGCCCTGCGGATTATCCGCGAGGTCGGGGTGGACACCGGCGGCTCGAACATCCAGTTTGCGGTCGATCCCGACAGCGGCCGGATGGTGGTCATTGAGATGAACCCGCGCGTCTCGCGCTCATCGGCCCTGGCCAGCAAGGCGACTGGCTTTCCGATTGCCAAGATTGCGGCCAAGCTGGCGGTCGGCTATACGCTCGACGAGATTCCGAACGACATCACACGCGAAACGCCGGCCAGTTTTGAACCCACGCTCGACTACGTCGTGGTCAAGATGCCGCGCTTTACCTTTGATAAATTTCCCCAGGCCGATAGCGCGCTGGGTCCCCAGATGAAGTCGGTCGGCGAGGCCATGG
>JAAXHF010000215.1 GCA_012271025.1 Deltaproteobacteria bacterium
CGATACGGGATTCCCGCCAGGGCCAGCAGCAGCGCGGTGCGCAGCGATTTATGGGGCGCAACGGCCAGGCTGAAGCCCTGGCGGCCGAGCTGGCGGGCGGTCCGCATCAGCCCGCCGAGTCCTCGTCCGTGGGTCCGCTTGGCATCGACGACGACCGCGTCCACATCCGGATGCTGGGCGAGCAGCGGCGCGGCCTGAGGCGTGGTCAGGACGCTCAGGGAAGCCGGCGCAAGAGCCTGACGCAGCGCGCTGAGCAGCGGCGTGGTCAGAATCGTGTCACCCAGAAATCCGGTTTGAGCGACAAGCAGACGGGGGTGAGCGGGCAGCTGCATGGGCTTAGCCGGTCCGCTTCCGAAAGCGCACGACCAGATTATCCTCCATCATCACCCGCGGGTGGACGAGCCAGGACTGCAAACGCAGGTTTTCTCGCTTCTGGCCCGGATTCTTTTCCCGCAGTTGGAGGGTGTACCAGGTATAGGCCGCAATTGGCAGGCCAAACACGACCCACAGCAAGCGCGAATAGCCCTTGACTTTGCTGTGCCCCAGACGTTCGATTTCCAGCCCGTTTTGTTTGCCCAGATAGTACAGAATAGGCAGATCGATCGGGTAGTTGTGAAAGCGATGGGCGTCCTCAAGCGGCGTATCAAACGGGATGAAGCGACGCTTGGTTTTATGATAGCCGCTCAGAAAAAAATGGAGCCGCGAGTTCAGGCGCATGATGTTCGGCGTGGTCATGATCAGGAGACCGCCCGGCTTGAGAATGCGCGCCAACTCGGTCAGGGCCAGGCGATGATTTTCCAGATGCTCGATTACCTCGACCAGCAGCAGCACGTCGAAGCTGGCGTCGTCATACGGCAGGGGCTGGCGGAGGTCCACCCCATAGTCAATCGGAATGCCGTCCAGGCTCGGACCGCTGGCCTCGAAATTTGTCCCGCGCAAGACAAAACCGCGCGAGCGCAAGATCTGCAAGATTTCGCCCTCTTTACAGCTCACATCCAAGAGCTGCCGCCCCGACGCCGGCACATCGGCCAGCAGTTCGGTCACGGCTTTGATGAGGAACGGCGCGGCCATATCAACCCATGAAAGATGGATGATGGTCTCTTCTTTCGCGGGTGGTCATCATCCATCTTTTCGGTCTGGTGTGCCAGTTGACGTTCGATCCTGCTGAGCAGACACTCAGCATTCCTGACCTGCATACGGACCCGCAACGCCACCAGCTTGCCGGTCGGAAAAGGAAACCGCTCCAGTTTGACCAGATCCTTTTCGGTTGTGACAATCAGGTCACATCGCCGGCCTATCGTTACAATAGTCTGCCAATCCGCCTGTGTATAGGTGTGGTGGTCGGCAAAGGACATGACCTCGGTCAGCTCGGCGTCGTGTTCCTGCAGGAGCGCGTAGAACGGAGCGGGGTCGGCAATACCGGCCACGGCCAGCACGCGCCGACGGTGGAGCAGGCTGAGTGATAGCTCCTGCCAGTCGCCCTGGCCCGACTCAACCAGACTGGTGGGAACAAGGTCGGCGGAGAAGAGCGGCGGCTCGGCTCGGTCAGGCTCCAGCCCCGTGGGCTGCCCCCCCTTGGTCACAATCACCATATCGGCCCGCCGGGCGGCCGATGGCGGCTCGCGCGAAGGGCCTGCCGGCAACAGCCACTGCCTGTCGAGCCCGGGGCGATCCTGGCGACCGGCGATAAGCAGCAGATCAACGTCGCGTGTGAGCCGGCGATGCTGGAAACCGTCGTCAAGGATGACCAGCTCGCTGGCAAAATCCTGACTGGCCAGTTGGGCGGCTTTCAGCCGGTTCTTGCCGGCAATAACAACGCCCGAAAAGCTGCGGGCCAGCATCACCGCCTCATCGCCGACCTCGGCCGGAGTCGCCCGGATTTCTCCTCCGGCACCAACCGCAGTGGTGTCTGATCGGCTGCCCTTATAGCCGTGGGTCAAAATAGCGATGCGATAGTGTGTACGCTGCTGAAGGGCCTGGGCCAGCCACAGCACAAAAGGGGTCTTGCCGCTGCCGCCAACCGTCAGGTTGCCAACGCTGATCACCTTTGGTGTGGCCCGTCTTATCGGCAGCAGCCGCCAGTCGTACAAGGCGTTGCGAGTCCGGACGAGAGCCGAAAAGCCGAGCGCAAAAGGGACCAGAAGCAGCCACGCGAGTCGGCTCCAGCGCTGCTGGCCTTGCCACAGGGTTTGGATCAGGCGTGCCACAGCCATCATATCTGCTCATCCTGCTCGAGGCCCGAAGCGCCGCTCGCGTATAACACTCAGGGTCCGCTCGACCGCACCGTGCTCTTGCCGGATGGCCGCATACGCCCGCCGGCCGACCTGTCGGCTCAGGCTGAGGTCGCTCAGGAGCGGGAGCGCGTGATGGGCCAGACTGCCGGCATCCGTCACCTCTCTCCCCCCGCCGGTGTGTTTGAGGGCTTCCACGACCGAGGCAAAATTGCGGGTATGAGGCCCAAACAACACCGGCACTCGGGCCAGGGCCGGCTCAATGACGCTGTGTCCGCCCGGGCCTTTGACCAGGCTGCCGCCGACAAAAACAACTGCCGCGGCAGAGTAAAAAGAGGCCAGTTCGCCCAGGCTGTCGAGCAGGAAGACCTCGATGGCGGGATCGCCGGACGGCTGGCTCCGCTTGGCATAGCCCACGCCGGATTTTTTCAGCACGGTTTCAACCTCGTCAAAACGCTGCGGATAGCGCGGAGCGAGCAGCAGCAGCAGAGTCGGAAGGTGTGTCCGCAGCCGGCGGTAGCCGTCGAGCAGGATTTCCTCTTCCCCCCGGTGGGTGCTGGCCGCTATCAGAATCGGTCGGCCGGCCAAGCCGAGTTTCTCCAGGATGGCTTTCCCCCGATCATTGGACTCGACACTCCCGTCCACCTTGAAATTGCCGGTCACCACGACCCGTTCGTGGGGAACTCCGGCAGCAATCATGCGTTCCGCATCGGCCTGGGTTTGCATACAGCACAGGCTGAGGCTGCGCAGCACCGGCTCAAACACCGGCCGCAGCAGTCCGTAGCGGTGCGCCGCCCGAGCAGAAAACCGGCCGCTGACCAGGACGGTCGGGACGCCGTGTCGGTGTAAGATCGACAGACAGTTGGGCCACAGCTCGGTTTCCGTGAAAAAAAAGACGCTGGGTCGTATCTGCCCTAGCACCCGCCTGACACACAGCGGATGGTCGAGCGGAAAGTAGATGACCGCATCGGCCTCCGGCAGCCGGTCGGTCGCCGCCCGATAGGCCGTCGGGGTTAAGACCGACAGCACCACGGCCACGTCGGGAAACTGCGCTTTCAGACTACGTAGAAAAGGCCGGGTGGCCAGGCTCTCACCGACCGACGGGGCGTGCAGCCACACGACCGCTCGGCTCCCCAGGCGCTGGACGACGCTGGGCGGCAGCCGGCTCAGCCGCTGGCTCAGACCCAAACGGTAGCGCGGGCGAATGAGCAGGGCCAGGCCGATGAACGGCAGGGCCAGCAGGCCGCCCAGGCTCAGCACACAGTTGTACACCAGCCGGCCCATGGCGAGGCTTATCCGCTGCGGTCCGGGCCGAAATAGGTATCAGCCTGGGCTGTGATCTGCCGCAGTCGTCCTTCCAACTCCCGGCGCTTTGTTTCCATCAACTCGGCCGAGGCATCGGCCGGGACGTGTATCGGCTGTCCGGCGATGTACACAATTCTGCTGAACGGAAAGGGGATGAGCAGCCGGTCCCAACTGCCGACCGTCGTTTTCCAGGCTGCGCCATAGGTGACCGGATAGACCGGAGCGCCGGTGGCGCGAGCCAGCTGCAAGACCCCGGGCTTGGCCTGATAGCGCGGTCCCCGCGGCCCGTCAGGGACGATAATCAAGTCATAGCCGGCCTGGTAGGCCTCGACCATGCCTTTGAGCCCGGTGACCCACCCCCGGGTCGAAGAGCCACGCACGGAGATGATCCTGAAGCGCCGGATGACCCGCGAGATGATTTCCCCATCCCGGTGAACGCTGTTCATAATGCAGGCCTTCCGGCCCCGGTAGGGGAAGGGCATCAGGACCATGCGGTTATGCCAAAAGGCCAGAATGACCTGTCCGCCCCGTGCCCAGCGGCCAAACAACTCCTGCGTCCCCACATACTCGATGCGCATCGTCTTGCTCAAGCCCCACAGGGCGCCCAGGGCGAGAGCGGTCCAGGCCCGGATTTTGACTTCTTCAGCCCCGGAAAAACGGGGCGGCTTAATGAAGGGTGGGAGACTGGAACTGGAGGTCATACAGCTTGCGGTACTGGGCGTTGTGGGCCAGCAGTTCTTCGTGACCGCCCTCTTCAACAATCCGTCCCTCGTGGATCACGACAATCCGGTCGGCGCGATGAATCGTCGACAGGCGGTGGGCAATGACGAGAACCGTGCGACCCGTCATCAGCCGCTCAATGGCCGCCTGAACCAGCCGCTCCGATTCGTTGTCGAGGGAAGAGGTGGCTTCGTCGAGAATGAGAATCGGCGCGTTTTTGAGCAGGGCGCGGGCAATCGCCAGCCGCTGCCGCTGGCCGCCGGACAGGCGTACGCCAAGCTCGCCAATCACGGTGTCATAGCCCTGGGGCAGGGCCGTAATAAAATCGTGGGCATAGGCCGCCTCGGCTGCGGCAACGACTTCTTCCAGCGGGCGCTGCGGTCCGCCATAGGCAATATTATTGCGCACGGTATCATTGAACAGAAAGGTGAACTGGGTCACGACGGCGATCTGGGCTCGCAGGGATTGCAGCGTAATATCGCGGATATCGGTACCGTCAACGCAGATGTGGCCCTGCTCGACATCGTAAAACCGGGGGATCAGATCGGCCAGGGTACTCTTGCCGCCCCCACTCGGGCCGACCAAGGCCACGGCTTCACCGGCACGGATATCGAGGCAGATATCCTCGAGTACCCACTCCTGGCCGTAGCGGAAAGAGACGTGCTCAAAGCGCAGCCCCCGGGTCACCCCCGGCAGGCGCTGCGCCCCAGGCCGATCGCTGACCTCGGGCGGCTCGTCCAACACCTCAAACAGACGTTCGGCCGCAGCCAGACCGGTTTGGATGGCCGCATTGGTCCGGGTCAGATGCTTAAACGGTTCGTACAAGAGCAGCATGGCGGTCAGAAAGGCCACAAACGCACCCTGTGTCCGCTCGCCCTCAATCACGCTGGCCCCGCCATACCACACCACCGCAGCAATCCCGCAGGCGGCAACCAGCTCGACCATGGACGGAACAAACGCCCGCAGCCGGCCGGCCCGCATGGAATGGCGAAAGATCCGCCGGTTCTCTGCCGCAAAGCGTTGTTGCTCGTAGGCTTCCATGCCAAACGCCTTGACTACCCGGTTGCCCTGAATGGCCTCCTGGAGCAGGGCCGACAGATAGCCGAGCGCCCCCTGTCCCTGGCGGCTGAAACGGCGGACTTTTTTATACACCTCCATCAGGGGCAGGATGGTGAGCGGAAAGACGATGAACGCCAGAACGGCCAGAAACCAGTCTTTGACAAACGCCACAATAACCAGGGCGAGCAGCGTCGTACTGTCCTTCATCATTGAGGCCGAGGTCTGGGTCAGGGCCTCCCGGACCAGGGTCGTATCGTTGGTCACTCGGGACAGAATGGTCCCGGTCGGGTTGTTGTGAAAGTAGGCCACCGACAGATACTGGAGATGGCGGTTGAGGCGGTTGCGCAGATCTTCAACAATGCGCTGGCCGACATATTCCATCAGATAGCTGTGACCGAAATTGACCAGCCCGCGGACAACGAACACGCCGATAATGATGAGCGGCAGAATACGCAGCGCGTCCAGGTTTTTTGCGGCAAAGATGTCGTCGAAGACGTGCTCGACCACAAACGGGAGCGCTCCGCTCGTCGCGCTAAAGACCACCATGCAACCCAAGGCCAGAAAGAACTGGGGCAGATAGGGACGCAAAAACGGCAGCAGACGACGGTAGATTTTCATGGCGAGCACGCAGCTCCGAGTCGTGAGCTTTTCTCCAGCATGTCCAGAATCAGGCCAGCCGTGCGTTCGGCTGCGCCGCCGTCCCCCAAGCGCCGGCGAACCTCCCGTAAGCCGTGCTGCGCCACGCTATACGCTTGGCGGCTGTCGAGCAAGCGCCGGACTTCATGGACAATCCGGTCTGGAGTCACCGCGCCCTGAATCAGCTCGGGCACGACCCGTCGCTCGGCAATCAGATTCGGCATCCCGATGAAGGGTACGTCGACAAACAGGCGGGCCAGCGCATAGGTCAGCGGCGCCATGCGATACACAATGACCATCGGTCGTTCGAGCAGCGCAGTCTCAAGGGTGGCGGTTCCCGAGGCGACGACCGCCAGGTCTGCCGCATGAACGAGGTTATAGGTGTCGCCCTGCACCACCCGAACCTGGCTCGGTCCGATCCGCTCCCGAGCCAGCTGCGCCTCGACCGCAGCCCGGTCCAGGCTCGGCGCCAGGGCCAGGACGGCCTGGCAGGCCGGCCCGAGCTGTGTCGCCGCCCCGAGCAGGGGGGGCAGCAGATAGCGCAGTTCCTGGGCGCGGCTGCCCGGCAGCAGGGCGGTGGTCGGTCGGTCCGGATCGAGCCCATAGCGCCGCAGGGTGTCCTGCCGCGGACGGGTTGCCCGCACCCGGTCAACCAGCGGATGGCCAACAAACTCCACGCTACAGCCGTGGGCGGCGTAAAAGTCCGGCTCAAAGGGGAACACCACGGCCAGCTGATCGACCCGTTCGGCAATGGTGTAGACCCGCCGTCTGCGCCACGCCCACACCTGGGGGCTGATGTAGTAGAACACCGGCACGCCGGCCTGTTTGGCAATTTTGGCAACGCGCAGATTGAACTCCGGAAAATCAATCAAGACCAGCAGGTCGGGCGGCCGGGAACGGAGCAGTGCGCTGAGCTGGCGATAGGCGCGAATCAGGTTGCCGACTTTATCGCTGGCCTCGAACAGGCCCATGCCGGCAATCGCGGCGCTATCGACCAGGGTCCGCATCCCGGCCGCCCGCAGCGCCTGCCCACCAACGCCAAAGACTTCGAGCTGCGGTGCCCGGTTTCTCAGCGCGCTGACCACGTCCGCGCCATGCGCATCGCCCGAGTCCTCGCCGGCGACGAGCAAAATCCGCCGTGTGGCGGGCTGGGAGCTGAGGGCTGGGGACCGACTGGGGGACAGGGCGGGCATCTAGGGGATCTCGAGGCTGGCAATGATCTGTTCGGCCAGTTCCAGGGCCTGGAGCCCTTCGCGGCCGCTGACGACCGGCGCGGTCCGGGTGCGCACGGCGCGCAGAAAGTCACGGATTTCTTCCTCAAGCGCGTCCTCGCCGCCCACCTCGCGTTCCTCAAAGCTCAGGTTCGGCAGACTGCCGGACGCCGTCCCGGGCTCGCGCCGGCAAATACGGATGCGGTGCTCGCCATAATCGACCACCAGATAGGTGTCGGGCTGAAAAATGCGCATTTTCCGCTCACGCTTGAGGGCGACCCGGCTGGCCGTGATATTGGCAATGCAGCCCGAGGCAAAGCGCAGGCGGACATGGGCGATATCCGGCTCCGAGGTCAGGACCGGGACGCCAAATGCCTCGATTGAGCTGGGCTCTGAGCGGACGACGCTCAGAATCACGTCCAGATCGTGAATCATCAGATCGCGCACCACGTCTACATCGGTGCCACGCTCCACAAAGGGCGCCACCCGCTGACATTCGATAAAGCGGGGCGTGGTCAAGATACCGCTCAACGAGCGCAGGGCCGGATTAAAGCGCTCCAGATGACCGACCTGAAGGATCCGCCCGGCTCGGGCGGCCAGCTCGACCAGTTCACGGCCTTCGGCGCCGGTGGCGGTCAGCGGTTTTTCTACCAGCACATCAACGCCTTGGGCCAGAAAATCCCGCGTAATCGCATGGTGGAGCTGGGTCGGGACGGCAATGCTCACACACTCAACCCGACCGAACAGGTCTCGATAATCGACAAATGCCTGGGTCTGGTACTGGCTGGCCAACTCGACCGCTCTGGGCTGATCGACATCAACCACCCCGACCAGGCTGACATCGGGCTGGGCGGTGTATTTCTGGACATGGAAACGCCCCAAATGGCCGACACCGACAACACCGACCCGCAGGGGTGCAGCGCGAGCAGTCATGGATTGTATCCGGCACGGCGTGGGTGGTGTGTGTTCATGGGCCTTGGGACGAACGCTGTTTCAGCCACTATGGCAGGTTTTGGCCTGGAATCCAATCTGCCCGGCACGGTCTGGTAATCGCTTGCCCCAGGGCTGGAAACCTTCTATGTATGCGGGCGTATCTGAACCCTGAGCCACGCCGAGGAGCCGCATGGACTATCCCAAACTCCGTCCCGTCGAAGTCTTTCCGGTTGGGGTCGAAAACGACACCCGCCTGTATATGCGTGACCCGCTGCAGTACGCGCCCCAGCCGCTGGTGTTCCCCCAGATCACCTCCTTCGTCCTCAGCC
>JAAXHF010000360.1 GCA_012271025.1 Deltaproteobacteria bacterium
CATCAAGCGGGCGCTGGATGGCGAGCTGTATTTTTACTCACGGATTTTCGGCTTTGGGCTGGCCGAGCCGGTCGAGCCGGTCACGATTGAGAATATGGGCTGACAGGGCAGACCTTCCCCGCATCAGGGACACCTATCCCTCGGGCAGCCGGAAGAGCCGGACGGCATTGTCGCGCATCAGCTTCCGCCGGGCGTCCGGCCGCAGACCGAGTTCGCCTATCTCTTTGACCATCCGCTCCGGATCAATCACCGGCCAGTCGGTGCCAAACAGGACTTTGTCCCTCCCGTAGGTATTGAGATAGTGCACGAACGGCTGCGGCCAGTGGCGTGGGGCGTAGGCATCGCAGCCGATATACACATTCTCGTGCTTCCAGGCCACCGAGATCATCTCTTCTGTCCACGGATAGCCGATATGAATGCCGATGAGTGTCAGCTCCGGAAAATCAATGGCAATCTGATCGAGCGTGATGGGCCGCCCGACGCTGGGCAGAACGCGGTCGCGCTGGTAGCGCAGACAGTGACCGACCTGCATCATGATCGGCACCTCAAGCTCGCAGCACTTGGCGTAAATCGGATAATATCGAGCCTGATCGGGCGCCAACTCGAACCAGTGGGGGTACAGGTGCACGCCAACAAAGCCGTACTCGCGAATGCCCTGCTCCAGCTCACGCAGGCCGCGCATGCCCAGCGTCGGATCTGCCCCGGCCAGACCCGAGAAACGGTCCGGATATTTTTGGCAGATGTCCGCCACCCGTTCATACGGAATGGCAAACGAGCCGGTGACCCGCATGTCACCGGCTCGCACCGCAATCAGGAACGAGCGCTCAATGCCCGCCCGGTCCATTTTTTCCAGATATTTTTCGATCGACACCCCGCGGCGAATATCCTCGGAAAAGCGCAGCTGAGTCATGAACGTCTCGTCAATGCCCGTCTGCCCCAGCCGGACTTCCTGTTCGGTAAAAAGATTACACACAATATCAATCGCTCCCTCAGCAGCCATCGGCCGACCCTCCTTTCGCCTGCAAAGCATACACAAACGCGGGACGGGTTTGAAACCCGCCCCTACTCGACAAGCCTGACCTCGACGCAGTACAAAGAGGAGCCCGGCGACGGGCGAAAAACGAACGCCGAAGACACAACACATTGAGGAGAGACGTATGGCGCGCTTAGACGGAAAAGTTGCGATTATCACCGGCGGTTCGGGCGGCATCGGAAAAGCGGCCGGCCGGCTGTTTGTCGAGGCCGGGGCCGAGGTTTTGCTGGTCGATCTGGCCGAGGAGCCCCTCAAGCAGGCGGCCCAAGACATCGGCAGCCCGGCGCTCAGCTATGCGGTTGCCGACGTGACCGATCCCGAGCAGGCGCAGACCTACGTCCGCACTGCGGTCGAGCGCTACGGCGGGGTGGATATCCTGCTGGCCAACGCCGGGGTCGAGGGCGTGGTGCAGGCGATCCCCGACTACCCGATTGACACCTTCGATAAGGTCATAGCGGTGAACGTGCGCGGGGTGTGGCTGGGGCTCAAATACGTCATGCCCGAGATGGAAAAACGCGGCGGCGGCAGTATCGTCATCACCTCGAGCGTGGCCGGGGTCAGGGGCACGGCAAATGTCTCGGCCTATATCACCAGCAAACACGCCGTGGTCGGCCTGATGCGCAGCGCGGCGCTGGAGGGCGCCAAGAAGGGCATTCGGGTCAATACGGTCAATCCGGGCCCAATCGAAACCCGCATGATGCGCTCCCTCGAAGAGGGCTTCTCGCCCGACGCGCCGGCCCAGGCCAAGGAGGGTTTTGCCACCCTGCTGCCGCTCCACCGCTACGGCGAACCCGAGGAAGTCTCACAGCTGGTGCTCTTCCTGGCCAGCGACGACAGCAGCTACTGCACCGGCGGGGTGTACATGGTTGATGGCGGCATGTCGGCCTGAGCGAGACGAGGTCGGCAGGGCCATCGTGTACCACAGTTGTACAATTTGAGCCCATGACATTCTGTGGGTAAAGGAGACATGAAAAAGCGCATTGTGATCTGCGCGGACGGCACCTGGAACCGCCCCGAAAAGAATTTGAAAGAAGACGTTCCAACCAACGTGATTCGACTCGCTCGCGCCGTCAGCCCGGTTGCCGCTGATAACGCGCCGCAACAAGTCTTTTACGATTGGGGCCTGGGCTCCTACCACGATGAGTGGAGCGCCGGGATAACGGGCAGCGGCATACATAAGAACATCATGGACGGCTACCGTTACATCGTTCAGAACTATTCACCGGGCGACGAGCTGTTCCTGTTCGGCTTCAGTCGTGGGGCCTACACGGTGCGGAGTCTGTGCGGCCTGATTCACAACTGCGGTATCCTGAAACGCCCGGACGCGCGTCTGATCCAAACGGCTTTCGACCACTACAAGCGCCAAGAAGAGGAGTACGCACCAAAAGGAGCAAAGTCTATCGCGTTTCGTGAGAGGCATACCCGCCCGTCCAATGAGGTCCAGTTCCTGGGCGTATTCGACACGGTGGGAGCGCTTGGGATCCCACTTTCCTGTTTAGGCTCGTTGAACACTGAGGACGAGTTTTATGATTCAAAAATGGGTCCAAACGTGCGTATTGCCCGCCACGCCCTCGCCATCGACGAACGACGCCATGACTTTCAAGCAACTATTCTGCAACCCCGAAGAAACCTGGATTTGAAGCAGGTCTGGTTCGTTGGAGTCCATTCCGATGTGGGCGGGGGTTACAAGCCGGACAAAGGCGGCAAGCTGCTGTCGGACATCGCGCTGGGCTGGATGATGGGTGAGGCTGAGCAAGCCGGCCTGTCGTTCGAGAAGCACCTTGGTCGGAGACTGAAGCCGGACCCTGCTGCCACGCTGCACAATTCTTCGAGCCTCAAGTTCCGTTCCTGGAAAGACAGATGGCGTCCGATAAATCATAGGAAAGGCGAGGTGTTGATTCACAGGTCGGTAAAGCAACGCTGGGAGCAGGATTCCAGCTGCCGGCCAGAGAACCTGAAGGCGTATATCAACAAAAACGGCAACAGATGGCCGACGCTGGAAGGATAAACGCCTCCGCTGAACAAGAAGGCGGTCAGTCCTCGATGAACGAGCGCAGGGCGGTGCGCCAACCCGAGGAGGCAAAACGCGCTTGTAGGTTGAACTCTTCTACCTCGTCCATGCTCGGCATACGCGACAGCCGCCAGCCGCCGTCCTGGCTGTCGCCCGAGGCGCGCGGCTGGGTCAGCCGTTCGAGCAGCGGAATGGGCAGGTCCATGCCCTTGGCGATTTTCTGAATGAACTCGTCCCTGGTCATGCGTCGCCCCTCGCCTAGTGGAGCGGCCCGGTCCGCTCGCCGACCAGGATCAGCACGCCGGTGTACTGGAGTAGGGATTCGACCCGTTGGATGGGCGCGATCTCACACCCCGAGAAAAACCCGACAATCGGCACGTCACCGATGTACTGGGCGATATACGAGGTGTCGAGGTCGGCAAAACCGTACAAGCCCTGGCCCCGGCCCACACAGTTGACGTACAGGCCGAAGGCCGGCTTGGCGTCGGCCCAGGTCTGAGCCTGATGTTCCAGCACCCGCTTGAGGTCGGCCCGCGAGCCGTCGCCGCTGCGCAGGGTAAAGACCATTTTCTGGCCCTGGTGAACCTCGTCGGCAATCGCCACAATCCCCTGATCGGCATCAAAACCGATCAGGTTGCGCACCACGTACTCGCTGGCCGCAATGTGCTGGCGCTCGGCGTCAACCGGCATCCCGGCGAACACCACCCCGGCCGCTCGGCGCAAATCCTCGCGCAGGGGCGGCGGCAGCAGCTCGACAAAGACCTCGAAGGCCGGCCGGTCGTCCAGCTCAAGGATGAGGTTGCGATGGGCCTTGGTGACGGTGTGGACCGGACCGATTGGCTGGCACGACTGAGAGATACCGACCGAATAGGCAAAATTGCCGCTCAACAGGGCACCGCTCACGGCATTGTTGCCGACCGTATCGCCGCACAGCTGGAAGGTTTCGCCCACGCTGCCGTCCTCGGACGCCCCGCCGCCGACGGCCTCAATCGGCCCCCCAGCGGCGCTCAAGCCCTGGCTCAGGCCCTGAAAAAACGCGCCGGAATTGAAATTATAGGTATCCGGAAACACCATCAGCAGGTTTTCCGGCCCGCGGTGGGGCTGGACACGGGTCGCAATCTCCTGGCCGGTTTCCTGACCCCGGCCGCGCAGCTGGGGAATAAAGAAGCGTTCGGCGGCAAACGCGTCGGCCCGCACGGTGAGCACCGCAACCCCGGCCGTCCGCTCCACCTCCTTGCCGGACACCAGCACGCCGCCGGCGCTACAGCCCACCACGTTGGCGGTCCCGGCCGTGGTCTGGACCGTGCGCAGCAGCTGGCTGTAGGCGGTCCCATGATCGGCCGTGGCAAAGACCAGCGCCAGGTCGGCGCGATCAATTGCGGCTTGGCTGAGGGCGGTCTGGGTTGCCTCGCGCGCGGCCTCGGCCGTGTTTTTCTGGGTCGACAGACCCACTCCAGCTTGAATCATGGCCCGCTCCTCCTGCCACTTCCGACCGACTTCAGTCAGCCGTGTCGGTTTCCAGCTTCTTCAGGCCCAGCCGTTCGTAGTATTTGGCCGGCACCTTGCTCGCATCCTTGTAGATAATGAACGAGCAGTGCTCCTTGCCCAGGACTGCAGCCGGTTCGACCACCACAAACGGCTTGCCGTTCTTCTCAATGTCCACCAGTTCCATCGGGGGCTCGTGGGCGCAATAGACCGGAAAGTTGGCCCGGTTATAGGTCATCCGCTGGGGTTTCTCAACCGTCAGAAACCCGTCCGGTCCCTCGTATTTGCCCTCCAGGACCAGCCGCCCGCCGCTGCCGCACGGCTGCATCTGGATCACGACCTTTTCGTCATCCTCCTGGAGTTCCATCGGCTGCAGGTGACCGCGCAGGCCGGCCACGAACATCTTGATTCGCTGGGGCAGTTTGTCCGCCCCCTGGGGCATCTTTTCCAGGTTGGGCAGCCACCAGGCTTTGACCCCGGCGGTCATGATCTCGTCCAGCGCCTCATCCCCGAAGCGGCGGCCGATCTCGCTCAGCATGGCCGTCGTCCAGTTGCGGTACAGGTCGTGCATGCTCAGAAATTCGTTATACATCCGCTGGCCGATCCGTTTGGCCGCCTCAGTGTCTCCGGCCTCAATCGCCTCGGTCAACCGATCAACCGAGCGTTTGCCCATCTCACGCAGCTCGTCCTCAGAAAAAAATCGCTCTGCCATCGTCACTTCTCCTGTGTGTCAAGACTCGTGCCAGGGTATACCCCAACTGCCCCTCACATTGCAAAGCCCGGTTCGCCTCGCTAGGCTGCTGCCAGCCGTTCCCGCGAGGAGTCGCCGTCCAGGTGAAACAGGAGAAACATTGGCAATCATCCCGAACCGCTCAGCTCAAGCTGTCGCCCATCAAGGAGATGGAGCTGGCCGCCGGTCGCATTCCCGACGTGGTATCGCTGGCCCAGGGGATTCCCAGCTTCGACACGCCGGAGCCGATCAAGACCTTTGTCCAGCAGAAAATCGCCGAGGGCGCCTGCGCCAAATACTCGCTGACGCCGGGCCTGCCTCAGCTGCGCGAACTGATCGCCGAATCCCTGCTGCACGAGGGCATGCACTACGATCCGGACAGCGAGATCATTGTCTCGTGCGGCTCGATAGAGGCTATTGCGGCCAGCCTGCTGGCCCTGACCCAACCCGGCGATGAGGTCATCCTGGCCTCGCCGAGCTATGCCTCCTACCAGGAGGTGGTCCGCCTGGCCGGCTGCGTGCCGCGCTTTGCAGCGCTGGACGAGGAGCACAACTTTGCCTTTGATCCCGCTGCCTTCGAGGCCTGCGTGTCGGCCCGTACGCGTCTGATTCTGTACTGCAACCCCAATAATCCGACCGGCACCGTCTTTTCCGAGGCTCAGACCCGGGCGCTGATCGACTTGGCCGAGCGTCACAATCTGTTTCTGCTGATCGATGAGGCCTACAAAGACTTCGTCTACAGCCCGGAGCCGTATTTCAGCCCGGCCCAGGTGTCTGCGGTGCGCCACCGGGTGGTGCGCGTCTTTACCTTCTCCAAGGCCTACGGCATGACCGGCTGGCGGGTTGGCTACCTGCATACCGCAGCGCCCTACGCCCGGGAAATCCTGAAGGTCCACGACGCCCTGGTCACCTGTGCCCCGGTCGTCTCGCAGTACGCCGCCATGGCCGCCCTGGAGTACGGCGCCGAGCACATCGCCGCGTTTCGGCGGGCGTTCAAAGCGCGGCGTGACCTGACCCTGGAACACCTCGACCGGCTGTCGCACGTCTTCGACTATCAAAAACCCGAGGGTTCGTATTTTGTCTTTCCCCGGGTCAAGGACACGGTCCGCTGGGCGCACGACTCCCGACGGCTCGCCCACGAGGTGCTCGAACAGGCCAAGGTCGCCCTGGTCCCGGGCCTGGCCTTCGGTCCCAGCGGAGAGGCTCACGTGCGGATCAACTGCGGCCGGGAGCCGGCCGATATTGAGCGGGCGTTTGAGCGTCTGACGCGCTATTTCCAGCCCAGCCCAGCGCTCCAGGCGATCCGCTCGCCCCGAGCGTCCGAGTCAGACCGGACGGCTCCGCCCGGGCCGCACGCTCCGACGCCCCCGCCCGCCTCGGCGCCCCGACGCCGTCTACGCAGTCTGGCGATCCCGTATTTACGCCTGCTGGCCCGGATTTTTCTGCGTCGCAAAAAACCGCTGGTAATCGCCATTGCCGGCAGCCGCGGCAAGACCGTCACCAAACGCCTGCTGGCCGAACTGCTGGCCGTGCGCTACCGGGTCCGGACCAACCCGCGCTCGTATAATACCGAGATCGGCCTGCCGCTGGCCGTACTCAACGTCGAGATCGCGCCCCAGTCGGTCTGGTCGGTGCTGCACGCGCTGGGTCGGGCGAGCTGGAGCGCGCTGCTTTCAGCCGCGCCGGTGGAAATCCTGGTGGTGGAATTCGGCGTGCGCCAGCGCGGCGATATGCGCCGTCTGCTGCGAACCGTACGGCCCGATATTGCGATTGTGAATACCCTCACGCCCAGCTACAGCACCGATGTCGAACTGCTCAGCACCTTGCAGGCGGAAATCCGGACCTTGGGCGACACGGTCGGCCCACGGTGTCGGTTCATCATCGACGGCGACGACCCGCTGCTGGCAGACATGGCCGCGGCTGTCTCCGCTGCGGCGGCCGGGTCTGCGGACCCGCTCCTGGTGCGGCGGGCGGACTGGTCTCCGAACGGTGACGGGCTGGTCCTGCGCAGCCCGACTCGTCGCTATCCGGTGAGCCGGGAGTTGATTGGCGAGAGCGAACGCAGCTCGGTTCAGGCTGCGGTGCTGCTGGCCGAGCGCTGGACCGAGCTGAGCCAGACCGATATCAACGGATTTCTGTCCGCCCAAGGGGGGCGGGCTGCACCGCGCTGAGGCGCAGCTTCGTGCGGCCGCCCTCTTGCAAAAAAAGCACCGCCCATACTATGCTGCTTCCCAGCTTATGGATGACCCTCCATATCAAAGTAGTCGCCCGAGGCTGACTGCACTGGTGTCATCCTCCCCTCGGGAGAGATGAAAACGCGCCATGGACAGTCCGGCTCTCGGCATTCTCATTACGCTGCTGTTGGTGCTGGCCAACGCCTTCTTTGTGGCGGCCGAATTCGCCCTGGTCAAAGTCCGCTCTTCACAGATTGAGCTGCTGGTCCAGACCGGTAAGAAAACGGCCCGCATGGCCCAACACCTGATCGCCCACCTAGACGCCTACCTGTCGGCCACCCAGCTGGGCATCAGCCTGGCCTCGCTCGGCCTGGGCTGGATCGGCGCACCGCTCGTCACCCGCCTGCTGCTCGGCGCCCTGGCTGCGGTCGGCCTGCACGCCGATCCCGAACTGGCCCATATTCTGGCCCTGCCGGTGGCTTTTCTGCTGCTGACGTTTCTGCACATCGTGTTCGGCGAGCTGGCCCCCAAAGCGCTGGCCATCCAGCGTCCGCGACCGACCGCCCTGATCGTGGCCTTTCCCCTGTGGCTGTTCTCGGTGCTGCTGTTTCCGGTCATCACCGCCCTTAACTGGGCGGCCAACAGGGTCTTGTGGCTGCTCGGCATCGAACCGGCCAGCGAGTCGTCCCGCTACCATTCGGGCCAGGAACTCCGTCTGCTGCTCGAGCAGGGCCGCGAGGACGGAACGATTGAGGAAGCCGAGCACGAGTTGATCGAAAACGTCTTTGAGTTCAGCGAGACGGTGGTCAAGGAGATCATGGTCGCCCGGACGCATATCGTCGCCCTCGACATCCACGCCTCCTCCAGCCAGCTTCTCAAAACCATGGTCGAAGAGGGCTATACGCGCATGCCGCTGTACGACGGCGACCTGGACAATATCCGTGGCATCGTGCACGCCAAGGATTTGTTTCCGCTGCTGGAGCACAAAGACCTGATCATCCTTCAGGACATTGTGCGAACGGCCTTTTTCGTGCCCGAGACCAAACCCATCTCGCAGCTGCTGCGCGAATTCCAGCGCCGCAAGGAGCAGCTGGCGATTGTAGTCGACGAGTTCGGCAGCACCGCCGGACTGGTGACGATGGAGGATATCCTGGAAGAGCTGGTGGGCGAAATCCAGGACGAGTACGACAACGAAACGGCCGGGGTGGAAAAGCTGGCCGAAGGCAACTACGTCGTGCAGGGTTCGCTGACCATCTCGGATATCAACGACCGGCTGGACGACTTTCAGCTGCCCGAGGGCAGCGACTACACCACCCTCAACGGCCTGGTCAACAAATGGTTTGACCGGATTCCGGAAGTCTCCGAGGCGTGTGAACGCGACGGACTGCGCATCACCGTGCTCAAGACCGAGAACCACCACGTCGAACAGGTCCGGATTGAGCGCGGCGAACCCGCCGCGCCGCTCTCGCCGCAGCTGAGCCAGCCCAACGGTCGGCCACCCCAGCCGTGACAGGATTCCCAACCATGGCCAGACTGACGCTGTACACCCGTCCCGATTGCTCCCTGTGTGACACCATGCGCGCGACCCTGCTCGAAGTCCAGGCCGAGACGCCGTTGCGGCTGGAGACCATCGATATCTCCGCCGACCCGGAGCTGAGCGCCCGCTTCGGCCTCGAAATCCCGCTGCTGTATATCAACGGCCGGCGCGCGTTCATGTATGAGCTGAGCGCCGCCGAACTCAGGCGACGTCTGGACCAGGAACACACCCCATGACCACTCCCGCCTCCCAGACCTGCGTCGTCCTGGTCACCACCGGTTCGGAGGCCGAGGCCGAAACGATTGCCACCGCCCTGCTCGAAGAACGGCTGGCGGCGTGCGTCAATATTCTCAGCCCGGTTCGCTCTCTGTACCGCTGGCAGGGCAAGATTGCGGACGACCGCGAGTGGCTGCTGGTGATCAAAACCCGGGCGGAACGCTTTGCCGCAGTCGAGTCCAGGGTGCGCAGCCTGCACTCCTACGAGGTCCCGGAGGTCATCAGCCTGCCGTTGCTGGCCGGGTCGGCAGACTATCTCGACTGGATTGTGACCGAAACGGCCGACGGCTGAGGACGGGGGGCGGTTCGGCGCGCTTGTCCTGACTTCACGTCGGGTGTACCATCCCAAGCTATGGCAGGCTTCAATTCCCCCTTCCGCCACCTCAGCAAGCAGGCCCGCAAACGTCACAAACAGGCTCAGTCCGCCCCCAAGCCGAAATCTCCGGCCCTGCGGGTCACGGAGGCGTCCAGCGACGCCGAGCTGTTCGCGCAGGAGATGAAAGATGTCGTCCCGCTCAAAAAGGACGCCAGCGCACGGGTCGGCCGGCCGTCCCCGGCCGTGTTACGCCGCAGCCTGATTGACGAGGAGAACGAGGCTCTGGCCGAACTGTACGACCTGGTTGCCGGCCGGTCCGAGTTCGATGTCACCGATACTGATGAATACATGGAGGGCTGTGTGGTGGGGCTGGATACCCGGCTGGTCCATAAGCTGCGCCAGGGCGCCTTTTCCCGCCAAGCCTCGCTGGACCTGCACGGCATGACGACCGACGAAGCCCGGGCCGAGGTCGAAGGCTTTGTGCTCGGAGCGCTGCGCTCCGGTCTGCGCTGCGTTCTGGTCATCCACGGCCGGGGACGCAACTCGCCCGGCCAGATGCCGGTGCTGAAAGATCGGCTGAAATACTGGCTGACCCGTGGCAAGCTGGCCAAGGTCGTGCTGGCCTTTGCCACCGCCCGGGCCTACGACGGGGGACCGGGCGCCCTGTACATCCTGTTGCGCCACGAGCACGCGCCCAGGCAGCCGCTGATCGTCCTGGAGGGAGCCAAACGCTAAGTCGAACCGATTGGGAGGGCTTATGGCCGTCGCAGCACCGCCTTCAGCTCCGCGTCTCGCCTACACCGGCGAGAAGGGCAACATCTTCATCGCTACCCCTCAGTCGGGCCAGCCCCGGCAGCTGACCTGGAGCTGGGACGAGTCGGCCCCGGACAAGGGCGACGATCAGCTGAGCCATGTGTGGCCCAGCTGGTCGCCGGACGGCAGCCGGCTGGCCTGCTTTGGTCTGCGGGGGACGGGCGGTCCGGAGGTGCGCACCAGTCTGTATGCGCTTGCGACCGACGGCATTGAATCGTGGGAGCTGGCCAGTATCAGCGGCGGCATGCCGATTTACGGCAACTGGTCGCCCCGCGCCGATGCGTTCGCCGCCCTCATCCAGCGGGAGGAATCCGCGCTGTCGCTGGAGATCGCCGTCCTGGGCCAGCCGGGTGACATGATGTCCGTGCTGCACGGCGCACCACTGTTCTGGTCCTGGTCGCCGAGCGGGAAGCGGCTGGCCGCCCATGTGGGCAGTCGCACTGGCTCGGACCAGGCGGCTCGGGTGGTCTTGCTGGATGTCGCCTCACAACAGATCGTCCGCGATATTTCAGACCGACCGGGTGATTTTCGCGTGCCGGCCTGGTCACCGACCGAAGAGCTGCTGGTGTATGTCGAGCGGCAAGACAACGGCGACAATACGCTCCGCCTGTTCGACGTACCGAGCGGCCAGACGGCGCCGGTTGCCGTGCTGCCCGGCTCGGTCGCTGCGGTGTGGTCGGCCGACGGACAAGCCCTGGCCTTCGGCAGTACCGCCAGACCGGGCTCGCTGCTGTTCTCCGGGCTGCGGATTCTCGATCTGGGCAGCGGCCGGATTGTATCGCTGCCGGACGAGACGGGGCACGCGATTACAGGTTTCTTCTGGTCACCGCGCGGCGACGCCCTGCTGTATTTGAGCGTTGACGTCCGCCACAGCCATATGTGCTGGCATCGGCTGTCGCGCTCCGACGGCACCAGCCGCGAGCTGGTCCGCTTTTTGCCCAGCCGCGAGCAGACCTTTATCTTTTCGTTTTTTGACCAGTACGCCGACTCGCATCCGCCCGTCGCCCCGGACGGCAGCGCGCTGGCTTTTGCCGGGCACCGTATCGGGCCGGTCGCGCTCGACACCGGCTCCCCGGCCCGGGTGTATATCGTATCCCTGGACGAAACGGACGACCCGCCCGCAATCCAAGCCGTCGGCAGCGGTAATTTTGTGTGCTGGGAGCCGCCCACCGTTAAGAC
>JAAXHF010000302.1 GCA_012271025.1 Deltaproteobacteria bacterium
GAGCAAGACCCCCACTTCCGCGTCATACGCTGAACCCGCACCTGCCGCGGCCGGACGCGCAGTCGTTGCGCCCACTGCTCAACGCGGGCGTAGATGGCTTCGCGCTGTCCGTCACGTTCCCGCATCGGCGCCTGCGCCCAGAAGAATAGTGAAAATGTGTTCCACGACGCGGCCCCGTTCGTCGCCGTTCAGTCGCAGAAGCGGGCGATAGAGGGCCGCCCGCAACCGCCTCTCCTCCTCCTGCTCCTTCCAGCGCGCCATGAAACGGCGCGAGGCGTTCCAGGTAACGCCGTACCAGTAGTCGAGGAGATGGGTGACGTTGAAGAGTTGCGCCGTGCTCATCAGCTCGGGCGTCTCCTTCTCGTAGCGTCGCAGCTGCGTGATTCCCCGTTCTATGGCGTCGGCATCCTTAGGATTCTTGTGCTCGACTATGACGACCGGCACGCCGTTGACGACGAACATTACGTCCGCGCGGTTGCCCTTTCGGGCCGGGGGTTTGAGCTTCCATTCCCAGCTGACGTGAAAGACGTTGGCGCCCGGCGTCTCAAAGTCAATGAGCCGAACGGGCCGGTGGAGCTGCTCAGTCTCGTCATACCCCTGTCGCTCGCCGCGCAGCCAGGCGAGCATTTCGCGGTTGCCTTCGATTGTTGGCGGCAGGGCTTCGAGCTTCTCGACGGTGGCGCGGATGGCGTCAGCAGTCATCCAGGGATTGAACCGCCCAAGGGCTTCCTCAATCTCTGCGCGGAACAGCAGCCCGGCCTCGCCCCCGCGCCGAGCCAGCGCCTCTTGCGGCGTGAGCGGCGTCCAGCCGATCTCCGCAGCATGGCGGACCATCGGGAACTGAACGGTATCCGCTTCGGTAATAGAGAAAGCACTCATTGCGCCAGTCCAACTACTTGGTGCGATCCGCGATCAACGCTCGTACTGTAGGCGCCAGTTCCTTGGGGACCGCTATTACTGTTTGCGTTAAATCCTCGAAAGCCGCTTCGTCTTCTGCGACTGCCTCGTCTTCGCTTAGCGACTCGTAGTGCCGGAGGATGCGTTGGACACGCTCCTCGTCCCATCCTGGCGGAAAGTTGGTCGTATTCTTCATTTTCCCCTCCTTCTTATGCGCCGCCGGAAGGCGGTGAGGCGCAAGCGGATTTCGTCATCCCTGGTCATATTGAACTTTCGCCGTACCCGGAACATCCCGCCGGAAGCAGGGGCTCAGGTCCTCGGGGGTGCGCAGAGCCACTTTGCGGCCTGTGAACAACTCGGACAGATCCAGCTCCATGCCGGCAATGCCCAGCAAGCCGGGAGTTCGATCAGGCTCAAACTCGACGAGTACATCTATATCGCTGTCTGGTCCGAAATCCTCTCGCAGCGCCGCACCGAAGATAGCGAGTCGTTTAATTCCGCGCGCTCGGCAAAAAGCGGCAAGCGCGGTCTTTGATACCGAGACCTGTGAGTTCATGGCTTCCACTCTGCCCTTTCGATGCTAGCGGCGAACTTGAAGGTTTTCTCGGCTATGCCATCGGCGTTCCAGGTTGCGCTTGCTGTGTAATATAAGCGGAAGTGCTCGAAAAAGCACCAGATACAACGAGAACGCTCCTCTGGGTCTGACGTGAACAAGAAGTCACCAGAACGAGTGATCGTATCGGCCTTTTTCAGCTTTGGTGCCACACGACCCTACCGCCGACAATCGTGGTCGTCACCGCCAGCGAGCCGATGGCCTGGGCGGGAATCGCGCTGATATCACCGTCAAGGATGACCAGGTCGGCCAGCATGCCCGGCGCGAGCCGGCCCTTCCTGTCTTCCTCAAAGCCCACCCAGGCGGCCGCGCTGGTAAAAAGCTCCAGCGCTTGGTCCAGACTCACCCGCTCTGCCGGATTCACCTCCAGGCCGGTCTGAGACTGTCTGGTCAGGGCCGTGCTGATGCTGCTCAGTGGCGCCAGCGGTCCAATCGGACAGTCCGAGCTGCCCGCCACCGGAATGTGGTCATCAATCAGGCTTCTCGTCCGGTACAGCCAGGAATGGATTTCGGGGGCGACCTCAGTCGCGTATTTTTCTCCGTACCAGCGCACAAAGTCGGGCTGGGTGACGACCGCGCAGCCGCTGGTCTTCAGCTGTTCCAGAAACGGCGGGGGACACAGCGAACAGTGTTCGATCCGGTGGCGGTGATCCGGTCGAAACAGCCGCCGCTGAGCCTGCTCAACCGCGTCGAGCGCCAGGCCGATGGTCGCTTCTTCAACGGCGTGGAAGGCCAGCTGAAAGCCGTGTTGATGCGCCCGCCAGACCAGCTGTCTGAGCGCCGCCGGGTCTGGATGGAGGGCGCCCCGGCTCTCGTGCAGCATGATCTTCACACTCCCCAGGCGGACTCGCTCGTCTCCGCTGAACGGCTCCAGCCGGGATTCGAGCAGCTGTTCCAGGGCTGCACTGCCGATCATCACCGTGGCTCGCGAAGCCAGCAGCCCGTCGGCCGCCAGCTGTTGAAAAACTGCCAAGTCCTCAAGCGTGTTTCCCGCACTGGCGTCGTGGAATGAGGTCACGCCCAGGCGCAGCAGGTCGTGTCCGGCGTGTTGCACGGCAGCCCGAAAGCGGGCTGCGGGCAGGCGGGGAATGACGCTTCGCAGCCAGGCTTCAAGCTCGTACACCACACCTGTCGGACGGCCGCCTGGGTCGCGCTCGGCGTAGCCTCCGTGGCGGTCGGCAAAGGAGGGACCGATGCCGGCCCGGTTCAGGCCGGCCGTGTTGAGCACGGCGGCATGACCGGAGCGGTGGCGGACGACAATCGGCCGCTCACGATACACCGCGTCAAGATCGGAGCGGGTTGGATGGCGTTTTTCGGTCAGCAGGAACTCGTCGTAGCCGTAGCCGCGCAGCCATTCTCCGGGCTGTAAGCGGGGCAGATGTATCGCCAGACGGCGCTGCAACTCGGGAATCGACCTGACGGCGCTGAGATCCGCGCCACACCGGCGACTGGCCCAGGAAAACAGGTGCAGATGCGGGTCAATGAAGCCGGGCAGGACGGTGTGACCGTGACAGTCCAGCAGTTGGGTGTGACGCGAAACAAGAGGCCGAAGGTCGGCCTCGCTGCCGAGGGCTACGATCCGGTCCCCGGCGATGGCTACGGCTTCGGCGGTCGGCTGCTGTGGGTCCTGGCTGAGAACCGTCCCTCCGTACACCACCAGGTCGGCTGGAGGAGTGGGCAAAGACATGGCCCCTGCCAGCAAAAAGGGCGACGCAACGCGTCGCCCTTTTGATCTGGAATGAAAGCTGTGCGCTCTTAATCCGACGACGGCAGGGGTTTTGCCTCTTTGAGCGGCATCTCTTTGTCGCAACAGTCCAGCGTGCCGTCTCCAGGCTTATTACACAGAACCTCGGTGCCGCATGTCTCACACATATAACGTTTTCCAAGCTGAGCCATACTACCCTCCTACGTGTGATGCTTCTCGCACTTCCTCATTCCTGAGGGAATGGGAGTGCGGCTACCTCCGCTATCACGGGCGTCCCGTTTCTGTCAATCCGCAACTGGGTGCCCGGTTCAAGATACTCGCGACGGACGTAGCCCAGGGCGATCGGTCGGCCGAAACGGGGAGACAGGATCGCGCTGGTGATCCAGCCCACCTCCCTGGTGTCGGAAAACAGTTTATCCCCGCTCTCGGGCAGTTGCGGCCCCTGAACCAGCAGGCCGCTGAGCTTGCGGTTCACCCGGCCCCGGGCCGAGGCGCGTTCAACCACCTCCTGGCCGAGATAGCAGCCCTTGTTGAAACTGAGCGCGTGGTCGAGCCCGACTTCCAGGACGATACGATCCTCGTCCATATCCACGCCGTACCACGGGATGCCGGCCTCAATCCGTAGCATATTGAGCGCGCCTGAGCCGACCGGGCAGGCGCCCAGCGGTCGGCCGGCCTCAAGCAGGGTCTGCCATACCGCCTCGGCTTGCGGCCGGGGAATCAGGATGTCGTAGCCGTCCAGGCCCGTCTCAGACGCCCGGACGACACGGACGGCGGTCTCGGCCAGCCGGGCTGCCGCGTGCTGGCAGTCCTCGGTCAGGCTGGCTGAGGCGCCGGCCGCCTCCAGCAGACGCGAAGCGAGCGGCCCTTGCACACCAATGGTGGTCTGGTCTGCGCTCAGGTCTGCGAGTTCTACATCATCGGCGATGATAAAGCGCTCCAGAGCGGTGACCGTCTTGTCCTTGACCCGCGCGTCAAGGTCGAGCATGAGGCTGTCGTCGAGCGCATACACCCGCAGGTCGGCGACAATCCGGCCCTGATCGGTCAACAGGGTTGCCGGGCAGCCCTGGCCGGGACGCAGGGACTCGACATCGTTCGACAACATGCCCTGCAGAAATGAGACGCGATCCTCTCCGCTCGCCCCGATCTGGACCCGGAAAGACAGGTCGATGAGCCCGGCGGCATCCCGGACGGCACGGTATTCGTGCTCGACATCCGTGAAGCGCTCAGGCAGCGCTAGCCCTCGATCCTCGGTCACCACCGCCCCGTGGGCGATATGCCATGCCGCCAGTGGTGATTGCATATCCACCTCTTGTGACGCTAGGCAGGGGCGGCGTTCATGCGGCGCAGCTGCCGTACCGCCTGAATACGCTCCTGGGCCAGGGTGATCGCCAGGCGATGGGGATGAATGTTCCGCTGCCTGGCCTCGGCAAACAGTGTCTTGAGCGTGGTATAAATCGTTTCGGTCTTGGCTTGGGCTCGCTCGCGGCGGTAGCCGCCGGGACCGAGTTCGTCGGCAACATTGATCAGGCCGCCGGCGTTAATGGCGAAATCGGGCGCGTAGACAATGTCTCGCTCGTACAGCGCGTCACCGTCCGCATCGCTCACCAGCTGGTTGTTGGCCCCGCCGCCAATAATCCGGCAGCGCAGGTGGGGAATCGTTTGGCTGTGAAACAGGCCGCCCGCCGCACATGGAGCCAGGATGTCACACTCCTGGGTGTAAATGTCCTCGGGGCTGACGACCCGAGCCTGGAAGTCTTCGGCAGCCTGCCGGGTGCGGCGCTCGTCCACATCGGCCACAATCAGCCGCGCCCCAGCCTCATGCACATAGCGGGCCAGTGGATAGCCGACCTTGCCCAGTCCGGGCAGGGCGACGGTCTTGCCCTGGAAGTCGGCCGTGCCGTCGGCCTCTTCCAGACACGCTCGCTGCCCGCAAAAGATACCCCAGGCCGTCATCTGAGACGGATCGCCGCCGCCGCCAAAGACGGTGTCCCGGCCGACGCCGAAACGGCTCTCTTTGCGCACCCGTTCGATATCTGCAGTCGAAGTCCCCATGTCTTCGGTCGGGATATAATGCCCGGCCAGCGATTCAATCGCCCGACCCAGGGCGCGGAACAGCATCTCCCGCCGTGTTGTGGTATGGCCGGCAATCACCACCGCCTTGCCGCCGCCGTAATCCAGGCCTGCCAGCGCGGCTTTGTAGGTCATCGCCTGGGCCAGCCGCAGGGCGTCGGTGACGGCCTCGTCCTCAGTCGCATAGGCCCGCATGCGGATCCCGCCCAGGGACGGTCCCAGGGTTGTATCGTGAATGGCGATGATCGCCCTGAGCCCGGCTCTCCGGTCGGCGCAAAAGACTACCTGTTCGTAGTCTTCGGCATGCATAGTGTCAAACAGTGCGGTCATGGCGGTATGCGCCCCTGTTCAGCTCCTTCAACCAGCATATCAGACTTCAACCAGAATATCGTCACCGTCGACTTTGACGGCATACGTGTCTTGTTTCACATCCGGGTCGTCGAGGTTCTCGCCGTTGGTCACGTTGTACTCCCAGCCGTGCCACGGGCAGGTCACCGTCGTGTCGTCGAGATCGCCCTCATCGAGCGGACCGCCCTGGTGGGGGCAGATATTGTCGATCGCGTAATACTCGCCATCAACCTGAAAGATGGCGATCTGCTTGTCTTCAACCTCGACGCATTTCCCGCCGTCCTCCGGGATGTCGCTCTTTTGGGCGACCTTCACAAAATCTCCCATATTGTCCTCCTTCACATGCAAAAAAGCCCCCCTGTCAGCTTGGACCAAGACAGAGAGGCCAGAGAATATCAGGGATAGAGAAACGGGCCTAGAGCGTGTTGGGAACTTGTGGAAATCTTCTGATTTTATTTTAGCTGCACCTTCAACGTGTACCGGCCAGTGGCGTTGTCAAAGCCGCTCACCCGGATGTAATACGTGCCGGCTGATACAGACTCCACGAGCCGAAAATTGAGTCTGCTGCCCCCGTCGTCGTCCTCGCTGAGCCACTGATCGTCGGTTCCCCGCAGCTGTCCCAAGGTATCCGTGTCGCCTGTCGTTTCGACCGTTAAGGTTCCCATCTCGGATACCAAGACCCGGAAGTAGTCTATATCTCCCTGGCGCTCTAAAGTACCCGGCGTAGAAGAGTTGGGCTTCACGCTCCGAGCTTTTTCAGGCGTATTTCCGTGGTCATCGGTCGGGGTTGGGGTGAAGCCGACGACCAGGGTGTACGGGCCAGTAGCAACCTCGCCAGGTGCAGACTCAAATCCATTCACCCGGATATGATACGTCCCGGCTAAGACAGACTCCACGAGCCGAAAATTGAGTCTGCTGCCCCCGTCGTCGTCCTCGCTGAGCCACTGGCCGTCGGCTCCCCGCAGCTGTCCGACCGTATCCGTGCCGCCCGTGGTCTCGACCGTCAGGGTTCCGGCTTGGTCCACATGGACCCGGAAGTAGTCTACATCGTAATCGGCGTGCAGCCGACCCAGAATAGCTGGGGTGGAAGAATTGGGCTTTACGCCTGTTGCCCGCTCAAGCGTATCCCCATGGGCATCGTCGGGCCTCTCCTCAGGCCCCTCTTCGCCAGGCGTCTCCTCCTCAGGCCCCAGGTAGTCGCTGACCAAGGGAAAGAATTGGTCAAAGCGACCGTAGCCCGCGATAATGGGACACTCATCGTCAGGACCCGCCGAGGCGACGCCGCGCAGGTTCCCATCTCTGTCAAACAGGCCAGACCCGCTGCTGCCTTGTTCGATTGTTCCTTCCGACCAGACAACATGAAGACCATCAACCCGCTGGCCTCCTATGTGTTCGAATATGGATTCTCGTAATATGACACCAGCACTGTATTTCTTCAGGTCGCCCGCGGGGTGATGCACTCCATAGATAGCAATGTGAGGGCTGGGCCGGTGAGAACTCCACCCCGCATACCCACGGGGACGCTCTAGGCTTGTTGGCGGACTCCTCCTGAGTCTCAGCAAGGCAGAATCCGAATCGGGGTCTGATTTCAGGAGCACAGCTCCGCCGGTCAGTTGGATAACCTCCGCTGGTTCAGGACCACCGCAGAGAGCACGCTCAAAGTCCCAATACGTCTCCAGCGTGTCGGCGGCGTATGGCGTGGAGATGCAATGGTGGGCGGTGAGGAAATACGGAATCACGGAGCTGTTGTCACCATCGTTCAACAAGGTGCCCGTACATATGAAGGAATCGCCGTTCTCTTCCATAAAAATCATTTTTGCGGTCGCACTGGCATTGAGGTTCAATTTCGGGGGGATTATGAGGTTGACGTCTTGAGGTCCAGGTATAATTCGACATTGGACATCAATGTGGCTATCACAGGAGGCCGTACCAATCTGGGCCAGATGTTGAGGCACGTACTGATGAAGGGTCCTCATGGATTGAGGCGCGTACTGAGGGGTCCTCATGGATTGCAGGAGGTGAGAGACCTGGTCTACATACAGCGAGAAGGTCGAGAGGGCGGCAGACGACGGTAGGGACACTTCAATCCAGGCTGTCTCGCCCTCAATGACAGGCGACCACACCGGTGGGTCGGACAGCAGCGGATCGTCCACCGTAGCGGATTCACTGGCTTGGGGAACGAAATCGGACTGGGTGAGGGGGTCAAAGTGGTGGTCGAGGTCGGCCGGACCGGAGAAGCGCAGTTCTGCTCCGGGGTCTAAGGTGGCAAAAACGGCCACCCGCAGCGCCAGGGCTCCGGGGGACGTGACGCTGAGCGCGCTGACCAGCGTCCCATCGCTCAGCGTGGTCCACTCCAACCGGGGAGCGAGATCGTCCTGATAGGCGGCCGGTATCTCCCGGCCAAAGCCGATTTGCAGCGGAACTGTCCGCTCCCGCCCCTCCCAGTCCGCGTGCTCGGCATCAGTGACCTCTGGCAAGGTAATGCGGAGCGCAATCGGGGTGGAGGAGTAATCCTGTTTGGGTGATCGCGCTTGCTGCATGTGGGCGGTCGTGTCCGCTGCGTCTGGAGGGCTGAATGCGCCGTCTATACTCACTTGAGCCCAGCCGGCAGCCGAAAAACTGCACATTAGAATAGAGGCAACAAGAACCTGTCTCCAAACGCGAGTCAGAATTCGAGCGGAATGACCTGTTGGGGCTTGTTTCTCCATATCGAACGGAGGTGTAGGAGGTAGTTGGGTGCGTTGCGCAGCCGTTTACGGGTACTGAGCAAAGAGGAATAGAATTTGCCCAGTACCCGTGCGGCTTACGCTGAGCGAGGAGGGGGGAATAAGAGGCGGCTTTTATGACTTTTCGTTCGGATTCGAACACGGCCTAGCCGCCGTAGAAGACCTTCTCGCCCAGATCGGCCA
The DNA here is from genome assembly GCA_012271025.1 of Deltaproteobacteria bacterium. The sequence continues at coordinate 8,546 of JAAXHF010000302.1, forward strand.
TATGCAGGGTCGCCAAATCGGCCCGTCCGTCGGGCTGCTTCTGGACAACCGCGTCCACCACTTTGCCGATGAAGATCGAGTGGTCGCCGTTCTCAACCGTCTGCTCCAGGGAGCATTCGACATAGGCCGGTACGCTCTCCAGCACGGGCGCGCCGGTGCTGCCGGCTTTATAGGCCTCGCCGTTAATCGTATTGCCGTCCTTCTCGACCGGCTTGAAGAAGGCAAAGGCCGGCCCCTGCTGCCCCTTGCCCAGGATATTCAGAGCAAAGCAGCCGGCTTTTTTCACCAGTTCATGCGCGGTCGAGTCACCCTTTACGCCGACCACGACCAGCGGCGGATCAAAGGCGGTCTGGGTGACCCAGTTGACGGTCGCGGCGGCGATCTCGCCGTCTTTTTCCGCAGTCAGGACGTACAAACCATACGGGATCATGCGTAAAGCGGTCTTTTTGGCGTCTGCATCCATAGTCGTTCTCCCTCTGTTATAGGCTGTCTGGACCTTGTATCTGGCCTGGGGGCGGTGTGCAAGTCCTGAGCCTATTGCTGTGGAAGCTCAAAGATGTTGAAGTCGCCCGTGCAGCCGACTGTGTCATGCCATCTATCCCTGCAAGTCGTTGCTTGGAGGCTGCCGGTGAAATACCCATCAAAGCGGCCGTCCAATGTCCATTGTCCGACAAAGAGCCCGTTCTTGTTGCACACCTCGCCAGAAACCCTGAGACGCCCATAGGGAGGGGTAGGGATGGAGCCGGAAATCCTTCCCTCCTCTATCTCTACCTGCATAGTCCCCCTCGCTGCTCTACAGAGCACCGAGGAATCCGCAGCGGGAGGAATATCGGGGGGATTAAATTGAATATAATACTCTCCATCAAAACTGTCCCCTCTCGGACATGGCAGGGGTGGGGGGGGGAGTAGCGGCAGTGAAGGTACCGGAGCGCGAGGTGCCTCCAGCACCTCGCATATTTGATCAATGCCCATTTGACTGGATTCGCGGAGTTCCAGGTGTTGGGTCGCCTGATTCCACTCAAACCACGCTTCCTCACCAGGCGACGGAAAATTCGGAACCCTGAGCCGAGCATTCGCGTTTTTTACAAACTCCTCCCCGAGGGTTGTCACCTTGAACGTGCTCTTGGCAAATGGCACATCATCATCGTAGGCCACGGCGGTGTGTTGTCCGTCGCCCAGGATGGCCCAGTTGAAGAAGCTATAAAAGCCGTTGTTGCCGTCGTCATCACCACACCTTGCACTGGTATCGCCACGAGGAAATCCATACGTGGCCGGGATGGAGTCCCCATCGTTGAATCTGATAGTGATGTCCCCCTCCGCCTCACACTTCCAGCCCGAGATGACTCCAATGCCGGACAGGTCTGCGCCGTCGCTGGGAATCTCAAGAACTCCTGACGGCTGCTGAGCCACAGCCAACGAGGGAGCCAGGAGAACCATACCAAGACACCGACGGAGCCACAAAAGGGGGCTGCTCTGGCGTTTAGCACCCATAGTTCCTTCCCCTCTCTATTGAACTATCTGGACCTTGGTATCTAGCCTGGGGGCGGAATGCAAATTATCAAGACTACTGCGTTGGGAGCGGGTGGATGATGAGATCGCCCGTGCAGCCAGATATATCCTGCCATCTGCTTGGGCAATGGATGCCGTCCAAGTCAGCTAGGCTCCCGGTGAAATAGCCCTGATAGTTATCGTCCAGCGACCATTCCCCAACGAGAAGACTGCCGTTTTCTTTTGCGCAGACCTCGCCGGAAAACCTGAAGACTCCGTGGGAAGAGGCGTCGACAGAAACGGAAAATCTTCCCTCCTGTACTTCCACTTGTATAATCCCTCTGGGTGCCGCACACGCAATGGGAAGGTCGGCACCGAAGAGAAGGTCGGGATTGAATCGAATCAAATACGTGTCCCCGCGATAACTTGTTTCATCTCTCGGACATGGCAGGGGCGGTGGCGGGAGCAGTGGCGCTGGAGAGGGCGGACCTATAGGTATCTTCAGCCCCTCGCACGCGTCCTGGAAATCCACCTGGGACAAGGAGAGGAGTTCCAGGTGTTGGGTGCTTTTGTTCCACACAAAGTCCGCCTTCTCACCGAGCGACGGGAAATCCAGGATCGTGAACGGGCCGGGATCTGCATCTTCAACAAACTCCTCCCCGAGGGTCGCCACCCTGACCGTGCTGCTGTCGAACTTCACGCCGTTATCGAGGGCCGCGACGGTGTATGTTCCGTCGCCCAGGAGGCCCCAGTTGAAGTAGGTCACAAAGCCGTTATCCGTATCTCCACATGTCTCTTCCGTGTCCTCACGAGACAGCCCGTACAGCGTGGGAAGGGGATTTTCATCATCGACGCGGACCGTGATCGCCCCCTCGGCCTCGCACTTCCAGCCCGAGATGACCCCGATGCCGGACAGTGTGTCCCCCTGGCTGGGAATCTCAAGCTTATATCTCCGGGGCTCCTCATCCTCAGGTTGCTCGGGTTGCTCGGGTTGCTCAGGCTGAGCTACAGCCAGCGAGGGGGCGAGGACAAAGAGACCAAAGCAAAGCCGAAGCCAGAAAAACATCAGCATCTCCTCACAGCGCGCTTCAACCACCAATCCATCGTTCAATGAGGAACGCTAGAGGTCGTTAATCGTCCAACTCCCGTCGTCATTCCTGGTGACATCCACACCTAGCTCCACCACAGCAGATGGCAGACCGGTTGAGTAACAACCGTCGAAAAGATCGGCCCTGTCGTCTACACACGCCTCTCCTTCTGCATTTACGGTAAACGTATAGCCGATGCCGAGTAGGGTGCCGCTGCACATCTCTCCCGGCTGCACGGTTAAGCCAACCTCACACGTCCCAAGATCAAACGGCCCGGACGATGGCAGGCTGTTGATCGTCCAACTCCCATCGTCATTCCTGGTGATAGAAATGCCAAGCTGGTCCAGGGCGGCTGGCAGGCTGGCCGCGTGACATCCGTCAATTGCCGCGACACCGGTACCGGCTATGCACGCCTCTCCGTCCGCATTAACGGTGAAGGTATAACTGATAGTGGAACCGGCGATGGTGAGGGAGCCACTGCACATTTCTTCCGTGCCCACAGTAAGCTCCTCTACGCAGGTGCCCAGGTCTGTGGCTGGTGTCCGCATGACCATCTCGAAATGCTGTGTGCTCTGATTCCACTCAAGGGTCGTGGTATCACCAGAGTTGGGAAAATCCGTGACCGTAACCTCTTTACTTGCCCCGACCAGATACTCCGTCCCGGCGGTCGTTACCGTGAAGGTATTCCGGGCAAACTCCCCGCTATTGTCGGAGGCGACGGCGGTGTGCTCGCCATCGCCGAGGATGGCCCAGTTCCAGAGGGCATAAAAGCCGTTGTTGCCGTCGTCATTACCACACGCTGGGCTGGTATCAGCCCGGGAAGCCCCATACGTCATGGGAATGGGGTCGCTGGCGGGCATGAGATTTCCATCGGAGTCCTCAGTATAGAAGGTGATGGTGATCTCCCCGTCGGCCTCGCACTTCCAGCCCGAGATGAGCCCAATGCCCGACAGTTTATCCCCCTCACTCGGAATATCGAGAGAAGACTGGGCGTGAGCCAGCGAGGGCGCCAGGAGAAATAGCCCAAGACACAGGCGAAGCAGGAAAGACATGGAAACCTCCTCGGAGGGAACTGAGATTTTGCCGACACCTTGTATCTGCTCTGTAGGGGGGGTGCAAGTCCTGAACGCGCCAGGGGCAGGCCACGGCCTATCCGCCTGGTAAGGAGCTTGGCGTCAGGGTTGGACCGCTGGGGGGAGTGTGGACAGCACGAACGTGTAGAAGCCTTCTGCCGCCTGTAAGGCTTGATCAAATTCGGCCCGGTCTGGCTCCAGTTCTTCTCCAGGATAGCGAAATGCGGTTGAGTAAGGCATTAAATACTGCCCGGCGACCTCTCAGGATGAAAACTGAGTCTCAAATGGGATTGCCAATGCAATGAGCGCTTCAATGTCGTGGGTCTTCTCAAAGCGCTGGTCATGGAAGACCAGAAAGCCTTTGATCGCCTTTTCTGCCGCCTGTTGACAGTGGTAAATGGCGGTATCCAAGTACGGATCAGGGTCAGTTGAGAGTTTGTGGGCAGAGGCGAGGTCGTGCTGAGCTTTGGTGAGCCAAGCCCGTACAAGATCACGCTTGGCTTCATCCATACAACACTTTTCCGCGTTCAAGAATCTGGCATTCGAGCGAAGCGTGTACGTGGCGGAAACGTTCAACTTCAGCCCGAGTCTTGACCAGGATATCTTTGGAGACGTGTAGCCCCTTCAGACAGCGATGGCCTCGCACGGCGCGCTGAACCGGCTTCTCATCGCTGTATGGGACAATGACTAGCAGATCCACATCGCTGTCTTGGTGAGGCGTCCCCCAGGCATGAGAGCCGAACAGAATGACCTGTTCCGGCTGAAACTCGGCGACCAGCCGCCGGGTTATCTCCCGCAGAATCCCTTGGGACAACTCTTTCATTTATCCCTCAACCTCCACCAGCCAGCCGTGGGGATCGGGTTTGAGGCCGCGCTGGATGCCGGAAATCTCGTCAAACAGGCGCTGGGCGACCCGACCGACACGGCCGTCGTTGATGGTGATGGTGTGTCCCTTGTAGAACAGCTCGCTGACCGGGGAGATCACCGCCGCCGTGCCCGTCCCAAAGACTTCCTGGAGATGGCCGTTGCCCGCTGCGGTCAGGACCTCGTCAATCGTGATGGGCCGCTCGACAACCGGAATGCCCCAGTCGGTGGCCAGCTGAAGTACGCTGTCGCGGGTGATGCCGGCCAGGATATTGCCGTTGAGAGCCGGAGTGACCAGGCGGTCGTCAATCATGAAGGCGATATTCATCGAGCCGACCTCTTCGATGTAGCGCCGCTCAAGCCCGTCCAGCCATAAGACCTGCGAATAGCCCTGGCGGTGGGCCTCCTCCCCGGCCAGCAGGCTGGCCGCATAGTTGCCGCCGGTCTTGGCCTCTCCCATCCCGCCTTTGACCGAGCGCACATAGCGGTCTTCGACCAGGATTTTGACCGGGTTGAAGCCCTCGGCGTAATACGCTCCGACCGGAGACAGAATGACAAAGAAGGTGTAGGTCTGGGACGGACGAACCCCCAGGTAGGGATCGGCGGCAATCATCGTTGGCCGGATGTACAGAGACGTGCCCGCCGCCCGAGGCACCCAGTCGCGGTCAACCGCAATCAGGCTCTTCAGCGCCGAAATAAAGACGTCTGCCTCAATCTGCGGCATACACAGGCGTTGGGCCGAACGGTTGAGCCGCTCGGCACTCTTGTCGGCCCGGAACAGCACAATTGTGTCCTGGACCGAGCGGTAGGCCTTGATGCCTTCGAAGATCGCCTGCCCGTAGTGCAGCACTGCGGTCGAGGGGTCGAGCGATAGCGGACCGTACGGCACGATGCGCGGGGTATGCCAGCCCTGGTCGGCAGAGCCGTCCATCACAAACATGTGATCGGTAAAAATCTCACCAAACCCGAGCTCGTCGTCGCGCGGTTTCGGCTTTGGCCGGGTGGTGCGGGTCAGGGGAATGGCTGGCGGCATGCTCGTGTCGCTTCCTTTACTGCAATCCAAGCTGTTTTCGGATCAAGCCGCAGAGCCCTTCTCAAGCATCATGGCGTACGCATCCCGGATATTGTCTTCAAGTTCCTTGAGCGTTTCGCCTTGGCTGAATACGCCCGGTACTTCTTGTAAGCGGCCGATGTACCAACCATCTTCCAACCAGTATTCGAGGGTAAATGATGTTGCCATGTCTGGGACGCCTCCGAACGAACTTTGCCCGCAACCTAGCGCCGTCCCGCGTATCCTTCAACCGGTGGAGGACCGCGCGTTGACTTTGTGGCCGGTCCCGGGCTAGGGTCGCGTCCATCAGCCGACAGGGAGGAGAACCCGTGCTGCGTCGCTCGAAAGAGACCCCTTATTCGTCCGTGTAGTAGATACGCGGCACGCGCCAGCGCTCAAACAGGCCGGGTTTGTCCTTGGCTGCGGTTTTGAGGTGTTCGGCGTGGGCGTCCATATCGGCGTACAGCCGGGCGACATCGACCCCGTGATGGCTGGGACGGTAGTTTTCGAGACGCATCAGCCCCTGGGTCAGTAAATTCACCGTGCCCTGTGAGGCGCCGCGGTTGAAGCGCAGGTGGAGACCGGTAGCAAAACGGATCAGGGCTTCGTAAAAGGCCTGATCCTCGGCCGCGATTTCGGACCAACCCTCTTCCAAGACCTGGTGACAGCTGAAATACTCACGCCGGTTGAACAGGCGCACCGCCTCTTGCAGTTTCGGATGCATGGAGGAAGCCTAAAGCGGGAAGCCTGAAACGTAAAGCCAGGCAATGAGAAAGGAAGAACGGCATGCCTATCCGTACGGTCGAGCAGTATACAGACAGCCTCAAAGACGACCGCGTGGTGTATCTGCGTGGCCAGCGGCTGAGCAATGTGACGGAACATCCGCTGATCCAGAAGGCGATCGATCACGAGGCTACGGACTATCGCCTGATGCACGATCCCGAGTTCCGCGATCTGGCCGTCGTCCGCCACCCGGACAGCGGGGAGGAGATGAGCCGCTATTTCCTGCCGCCCGGTAACGCCGAAGAGCTGCTCAAGCGCAGCGAGCTGATTGAAACGGCGTGTCGAGAGGGCGGCACCCTGGTGGTGCTGGCCAAGGTGGTCGGCAGCGACGCCCTGTTCGGCCTGACCCGGACCTGCCAGAAGGTCGATGCGGCTCTGGGCACACGCTACGCCGACAACGTCAGGGCCTTTTATGAGTCGTGCTGGCGCAACGACCTGAGCTTTGCCCTGGCCCAGACCGACGTCAAGGGCGACCGCTCGCTGCGCCCCTCGGAGCAGGAAGACCCCGACCTGTATCTGCACATTGTTGAGGAGCGGCCGGACGGCATTGTGGTGCGCGGGGCAAAAACACACACCTCCAACACGACCCACGCCAACGAGATGATTGTGCTGCCGACCCGAGCGATGGGCGAGGCCGATAAGGACTATGCGGTGTCCTTTGCCATTCCGCTCGACACGCCGGGACTCAAGCTGCTGATGAGCGGCTATGGCTCGTACACCGAGCGCAACGCCTTCGACCATCCGGTCAGTTCGGGGCTCAAGATGACCGAAACCCTGACGGTCTTTGACGATGTGTTTGTGCCCAACGAGCGGATCTTTCTGAAGGGCGAGTGGCAGTTTGCCGGCCCGCTGGCCCTGTCGTTTGTGGAGTACCACCGGCTGACCGCAATTTCCTACAAGCTGCCGTTTCTGGATCTGCTGGCCGGCGCGGGGCGGCTGATGGCCGAGTACAACGGGGTCGAAAAGGCCGCCCACATCAAAGAGAAGCTGTTCTGGCTGGCCAGCTATGCCGAAACGACCCGCTCGCTGACCCATATGGCGTGCATGAAAGCCGTGCCGACCGATTTTGATATGGTCATTCCCGACCCGGCCACGGTGAATATCGCCAAGCACCACTTTGCGGCCAACTTCCACCAGGCGCTGTCACACGTCCAGGACATTGCCGGCGGCATCCTGGTCACCGCCCCGGCCGTCGAAGACCTGCACAGCGAGGAGACCGGACCGCTGATTGAGAAATATCTCAAGGGTCGCAAGGGCACCTCGGGCCGCGAGCGCTTGCAGCTGATCAACCTGATTCAGGATATTACCGCGTCCGACTTTGGCGGCTACCAGGCCGTGCTGGCACTGCACGCCGAGGGCTCGATGGAGGCCGAGAAAATGCAGCTGTACCGCGAGTACGACTGGTCCAGGGTCAGCGACTTCGCCCGCCGCCTGGCGCGTCTGGCTTAGGAGCAGAGCCCTCGGTGTTCGGTTCGGGAGCTGTCCACGGAACCTGTGTCACGGAAAAGGTGAACATGGCATTACGGGTCACGATTGGCGACGATACCTTTGCCCGACGCTGGGTCGAGGGAACTTTTGTGCGGGTGTGCATCCACAACGCGACCGACGCGGTAGTCAGTCTCAGGATCAGCGGCACTGCTCCGGCGAGCGGCACGGCGGTGTTTGAGAACAGCGCCGACTTGAGCGCGCTGATTGCCGAGCTTCAAGAACTCGAAGCACAGCTGGGAGAGTAGGCGCGTGCTCCGACTGGTCGTGCTGCTGGTGTGGAGTCTGGGCTGGGCGTCCGGGGTGCTGGCCCAAGCCCCGGCCAAAACCTGGAAGACCCTCGACGAGCTGTCGGCCCAGGAGCTGAGCCGGCTTGACCTGCGCGAGACGACGCCGCGCAACCCCCAGATTCCCTACCTGCCGGCGGAGGCGTATCCGTTCTCGCCGCCCTATACGGCCGAAGAACTGGCCTATCTGGCCTTCGATCTGGATACGCCCCGGCCGCGCTTCTCGCATATCTGGCTCAGCACTGTGCAGAGCATGACGGCCGCGGGTTATATTCGGACGACCAAAAACAATACCGCCGTCCTGTACTGGCCTGCGGATGGAGGAGCCTTGATGCGCCTGCCCGCAGGCCAGGAGTACACGCGGGCCTTCACCCAGTTCACCAACCCGCCGTCCGAAGCCGGCCGCCAGAGCCTGCGGGTGGAGTACCGGACCGACCGGCAATTCATCAAGAAGCAGGACCGCTACAGCTACACCCCGGAGCGGCGCCGTATTCGTCGCCAGCCGCAGCCGCGCCGCGGGGCGCGTTCTCCCAACAGCGCCCAGACCTTTGACGATCTCCAGGGCCGGGATCCGTGGGAGTTTTCGTGGCGGCTGCTGGGGACGGATGTGTTGTACTCCACCGTCCGCTTTCCCACCACCCGTCCGACCATCACCCTCACCCGGCCGGACGGCTCGTCGTATGAGCAGGACACCAGCCGCATCAGGATGATGGGCGATGACTACCCGGCCTATCGGCCGGACGGTGGGGTCGAGACCTATGTGGTGGAGTCGGTGCCGCGCCCGGAGTGGCTGCCCGAGTATTACTGTAGCAAGCTGGTGTACTGGATCGACACGACCGTCTTCTGTCCGCTGCGCATCGAACAGTACGACCGGGACGGCCAGCTGGCGCTGGTCGCCGAGCGTCTGGAGCGCCAGGAGTACCCGGACGACGGCCGGCTGGGCTATACCGCCCTGATTTTTCTGTTCTGGCGGACCGACCTCGACCTGCTGACCGTGGGGGTGCACGACTACCACAAAAAGGTCAACTGGCTGGCCGACCACTGGCAGACCTACTTCAGTCCCGAGTTCCTGCGCCGGGGCTGGTTCCTGAGTCCCTACAAGACCCAGGCTGACGTGCCCTCTCCCGACCAGTTTTATTTGCGACCGCTGCTCTACCCCGACAAATTCCCCGCCCACCGCTCCATTCAGCTTCCTCCCCTGGTGGCGGCTCGGGTGGCGGCCCAGGAGCGGGCCGGGCATATTGTCTTTGAGGTCGAGAATCAGCCGGCAGCCGCGCCGCCGACCAAGGGGGCGGGCTGAGAACCACAAAGGAGGGAGTATGGCGTACGAATCTCTGCTGTACGACAAGCGGGACGGGATTGCGACCGTCACCATCAACCGTCCCCACAAACGCAACGCCTGGACCACCGAGCTGTCCGAAGAAGTCATCGAGGTCTTTGGCGCCATGGAGGACGACCCCGAGGTCTTGGTCACCGTGTTGACCGGGGCAGGCGATAAGGCGTTCTCGGCCGGCGCCGACCTGGGCAACGCCAGGACGCATAAGGTGACTTCGGTCGGCGCCCATCTGGCGACGATCAGTCCGCGCGGCTTTGCCGTCTTCAATGCCGTGGCCGACTACCCCAAGCCGGTGGTGGCCGCCATCAACGGCTACGCGGTCGGCATCGGCTGTCTGATTACCCTGTGCTGTGACATTCTGCTGGCGTCCGAGAATGCCGAACTCGGCCTGCCCCAGGTGCCGCTGGGGATTATTCCGGCCTACGGCGGGGCGGTGCGCCTGGCCCGCTACATCGGCCGGGGTAAAGCCATGGAAATGGTGTTGCTGGGCGAACGGATCAGCGCGGCCGAAGGCTATCGGGTCGGCCTGCTCAACCGCGTCGTGCCCTTGCCGGAGCTGATGCCCTTGGCCTACGATTACGCCACACGTCTGGCCGGCCTGCCGCCGTTGGCGGCCAGGATGGCCAAGGAGTCGCTCAACAAGGGGCTGGATATCGCCTCGCTCAAAGAGGCCGCCCAGACTGATATCTATCGCTTCATGCTGCTCGGCCAGACCGAAGACAGCCACGAGGCGCACAGGGCCTGGCGAGAGCGCAGAAAGCCGGAGTTCAAGGGCCGTTAAGAACCATGTCCGAAAAAGGAGGAAGAGCCATGAGTCGATATACTGGAACAGCAGGACCCCAGGCTGCGGAGGGCTGGCAGTTGTCGCGGGTCACCCCGCCGAGCGAGCTGTTTGGAGCCAACGGCATGCGCTTTGGCCCGGACGGCAGGATTTATGTTGTCCAGGCCTTTGGCAGTCAGGTCAGCGCCCTTGACCCGACGACCGGGGCCAGGGAAACCGTCTCGCCGGTCGGGGGAGAGATTGTGGCGCCGGACGATATCGCCTTTGATTCGCACGGCACAATATATGTGACCGAGGTCATGAGCGCCCGGGTCAGTTCGCGGACGCCAAACGGTGAGGTCAAGGTCATTGCCGATAACGTGCCGGGCGCCAACGGGATTGTGGCCTACCAGGACCGGTTGTTCATGGACGAGTGTCGTCCGGGCGGACGTTTGTGGGAGCTGTACCCGGACGGCCGGTCGCCGCGGTTGATGGCCGACAATCTGCCCTTGCCCAACGCGCTGATGGTCGGTCCCGACG
>JAAXHF010000401.1 GCA_012271025.1 Deltaproteobacteria bacterium
ACCGAGCGCGGCAGATAGGCGTAGGCGGCGGCGTCGGATAGCAGAGCGCCAAGCCGGGGCACGATGCGGTTGAAATACATCGCATGGGCGCGACGCAGGAGACCGTTGGTGGGCGTATCGACCTCAATCAAGACCAGCCGACCGCCGGCCTGGAGCACACGGGCCGACTCGGCCAGCACGGTCGGGATCGACACGAAGTTGCGCAGCGCAAAGCCGGACACCACCGCGTCGGCCCAGGCCGACGGAAAGGGCAACCGTCCGGCGTCGGCCTGCACCCAGTCGGCCCGAATGCCACGGCGTCGCGCGCCGGCCAGCATCTGTCCGGCAAAGTCGACGCCCATCACCCAGGCTCCGGTCCGGGCGGCCAGAGCGCTCAGGTCGCCGGTTCCACAGCCCAGGTCAATGACCCGGTCGCCGGCGCCAATCCCGGCCGCCCGCACCGCGCGCCGCCGCCAGCCCTGGTCCAGCCACAGCGAGATCAGGCGGTTCAGCACGTCATAGCGCGGCGCAATACGGTCGAACATGGCGCGCACGACGGCCGCCTTGTCCGCAGCGTCGGGCAGTACGGATCGCTCTTCCATCGCTGCCAAACAGCCTAGGGAATCACCGGTAGGACAATGTGGGAGCGAAACTCGCGGTTATGGAAAACCGTTTGCTCGGCCGTCTGGAATGTCGTTCCCGTGGCCTGATCACCGCCGGTGTTGAGGTTGCGGTCAAAGCGTGGGAAATTGCTCGACGCAATCTCAAGCCGCAGCCGATGGCCGGGCAAAAACACATGGCTGGTGGCCCACAGGTCGATGCGCAGTTCGGTCGGCTTGCCGGGCGACAGGAGGGTCGGCGTCGTCCGCGACTCGCGGTAGCGGGCACGGATGATGCCGTCGGCGATATTCTGGGCATAGCCGTCGGGCCGGACATCGACCAGCTTGGCCGTGAAGTCGGTATCCAGGGCGGAGGAGGCGGCGTACAGCACGACCGTCAGCGGGCCGGTCACCTCCAGGGGTTCGTCGAGCGGCGCGCCGGTATAGACCAGGACATCCTGGCGGCTTTCGACCTGGCGCTGGTCGGCCACGCCAACCGGAATGACGAGCGTATTGCCGCCGCAGGTCGGAACCGGATCGGCCGGGTCGTAGCGAAAGTGATCGTCGGCCTCCTCGGCCGGAGGTTCGGGGCTGAGCGTGCCGTCGCCGTCCAGGCTGTTGGCCTGGCCCACGCTGTGCAGGTAGTAGGGCACATAGCGGGTTCGGGCCAGCGGCCACTCGTACTCGTCGCGCCACTGGTTGGTGCCCATGACGAACAGCCGAATCGGGGCTTCCTCGGAAATGCCGGTGTCGATCCCCTTCAGCCAGTAGTCAAACCAGCGCAGCTGAACATCGTGCAGCTCAATCGAGGCGTTCGGCCCAAAGTCAATGTCGCCGGTCCCGCCGCTGATCGGCGTGGTGTATGGAAACAGGTGAGCCCAGGGACCGATCAACAGCTTTTGTCCGCCGCGCGCCTGGGGGGTCATGGCCCGGGACTGGAGGCCGCAGAAATGGACGAAGGCATCGCGCAGGAAAATGTCGTACCACGAGCTGACGTGGAACATGGGGATGTTGATATTGCGGTGCTGGCGTTCGATATTGATCGCCCACCAGTACGGCCCGTCCTCGGGATGGGTCAGGTAATCGCGCAGATACGGCGCCACATCCTGCAAGATGTCGGCCCAGTCCATCAGCGGCAAACGGCGGTAGGCTTCGGGTGTCAGGGGATTGGCGAAATTGATTGAGCGCTCCAGGTTGGGCCGGATGTGCGGCCACAGTTCGTCCTTGATGCCCTTGCGGTCAATCGTGTTGCGGGCCAGAAAAATGGCGTAGGGCACCTGCCAGCCCAGGGACAGGGCGCCGCCGGTGTGGTACACCCAGCTCTGATGGGCGTCGGCCGCAGCCGAGACCGGAAACGCGCAGCGCAGGTGGGGCGGTCGGGTCGGGGCCAGCTGATACTGGGTGGCGCCGAGGTAGGACTGGCCCTGGGTGCCGACCAGACCGTTGCTGTACGGCAGGCTGGCCGCCCACTCGACCGTATCGTAGCCGTCCTGAGCCTCGTCAATCAGGGCGTAGTACTCGCCCTCGGACTCAAACCGGCCCCGGCCGTCCTGGATAATCACCACATAGCCACGAGCCGGAAAGTACTCGTGGTCGCCAAACAGCTCGGCCATGTGCTTGCCGTACGGCAGGCGGAGCAGGATGACCGGAAAGCGCCCCTCGGCGTCGGGCCGGTACACGTCGGCGTACAGCTTGGTGCCGTCCCGCATGGTGGCACACACATTTTTTTCGGTTCGGATCGCGTATTGTGGACGACTGCCGTGTGGCATACACCCCTCCTTTTTTACCGCCTCTTATAGAAGCCCGCCGGGCAAAAGGCAATCCAAACCTGCGCCGAGTCACGCCTCGGTTGTTGCTCCGTGTGGCCCACAGCGGCCCGCTCCGACTCTTGGCGTTTGCGCCGGAAAAATCCCCCTCAGTCCCCCTT
>JAAXHF010000651.1 GCA_012271025.1 Deltaproteobacteria bacterium
GACCGGAGCAATACGAGCCGTGAGCAGCAAACCCAGGCCCTCGCCCTGGCTGCGGAGCAACGCCACGACGAGACGCTACGCGCCTTAGATCAGCAGCACACGGCCACTATGCGGGCCTTGGAAGCGTTGATCGAACGGACTGCCCCGGCCCGTGCGGACTAGGCCGCCCAAGCTTGACACTTTGGCCGTTATCGGCCGTAGCGGTCGGATCGGCCGCTGTTTGGGCTACCGCCTCGCCCGTCCGAGTATGAGGACACGGGAATAAGATTGGGCCGCGTTGGGCCATTCTGAGCGATTAAGGGGAGATTATGGAGTATATCGGCTCGGACAAGTTCTTCTGGGCCAGCGACTTTCCGCACGATGACTACACCTGCGACTCTATCGAAGACCTGGCCGAGTTGGTGGCCCCGATGTCTGAGCAGAGTCGCGCCAACTTTCTGGGGGCCAACGTCGCCCGGGTGTACGGCTTGTCCTGAGCCGGACAGGCTGGGCACGGGCGAGACCGGGTATGACAATGGATCAGGCGCTGGCAGGTTTTCGAGTTCTCGATCTGTCCCGGATTCTGGCCGGCCCGCTGTGTGGCATGGTCCTGGGCGACCTCGGGGCCGAGGTCATTAAGGTCGAGCGGCCGGGCAGCGGGGACGATACGCGGGCCTGGGGACCGCCGTTCGCGGGCGGCGAGAGCGCCTATTATCTGTGTGCCAACCGGAATAAAAAGAGCCTGACCGTCAACCTTAAGTCATCCCAGGGCCAGGAGCTGATCCGGCGGCTGGCGACACGCAGCGACGTGTTGATCGAGAACTACAAGGTCGGCGAGCTCGACCGGCTGGGCATCGGCTACACCCAGCTGAGCAGGCTCAACCCGGGGCTGGTGTTCTGTTCGATCACCGGCTACGGCCAGACCGGACCGGACAAGGAGCTGCCCGGCTATGATTTCATCATCCAGGGCCGGGGCGGGGTGATGAGTATTACCGGCGAGCCCGACGGCGAGCCGATGAAGGTCGGGGTGGCGATCGCCGACGTGACGGCCGGGCTGTACGCGGCCAACGCCATTCAGGCCGCACTGCTGGCCCGCTCGCGGACCGGCCAGGGCCAGGCGATTGATATTGCGCTGCTGGATACGCAGGTGACCTGGCTGGCCAATGTAGCCAGCAATTATCTGGTCTCCGGCCAACGTCCAGGCCGGTTCGGAAACGGCCATCCGACAATCGTGCCCTACCAGTCCTTTCACTCCCGGGACGGCATCTTCTGTCTGGCCGTGGGCAATGACGGACAGTGGCGCAAACTGTGTGACCTGCTGGGAACCGAGTGGGCCGACGACGCGCGCTTTGCGACCAATCCGGCCCGGGTCGAACACCGGGACGTTCTGATTCCACTGTTGCAGGACGCCTTCTCCGGCCGCGACACTGACTCCTGGCTGGCCGCGCTGCGTGAGGCCGGCATCCCGTGCGGACCGGTGCAGGCCATAGACGAGGTGTTTGGCGATCCGCAGGTGGTCGCCCGAGACATGGTCTGGGACGCTCCGCATCCGAGCGCGGGCCAGGTCCGGCTGGCCGCCTCGCCGCTCAAGCTGTCGACCACGCCGGTCGCCTACCGCCTGCCACCACCGCTGCTGGGAGAGCATACCGAGGAGATCCTGACCGAACTGCTGGGCTATTCGTCACCCGAAGTCGAGCAACTGCGGGCCGACGGGGTGGTGTGAAGCCCTCAGTGTGACACCTGCTCCCGAGACTTGTCGATATAGCGCTGAATCATCATCCGCATGGTCTCGGCCGGCTGAATGCCGATCAGCGGGAACTCGTCCAGCATGAAGGTCGGATAGCCGACAACGCCGAAGGTGGTCGCCTCGGCCTCGGTGTCTTTGACCCGCTGGGTGAAGGTCCCGGTTCGCAGGGCGTGCTCAAATTCGGCTACCGAAAGCCCCACGTCTTCGACCAGTTCCAGCAGGGTGTCCCGATCACCAATATCCCGGCCCGTCTCGTAGATCGCGCTGAACAGGCTCTGGTGGTAGGCGGTAAACCTGCCCCGCTCCCGAGCGAACTCGGCGCCTTCGAGGGCTGCGGCCGAGTCGAGCCAGCGCTCCGGTACCCGTAGCTCGACCCCGGTCTCGCGGGCTACCCGGAAAATTTTGCCCCTGGCCTCATCGCCGATCATTTCGCCATTTTTCCAGCCGTCGTGGCGACGCGCGATCTGGACGCCCTTCCACACCAGCTCGATATCGAGCTGGCCGTCGAGCTGTTCCATGACCTTTTTGGCCACATAACACAGAGATGAAGCGAAGTCGTAATAGACGGGGATGCTGACCTTGGACATGGGAGCGCTCCTCAGGCTGACGGTCGCACACTAGCGTCTGACGCATTGCACGGGCAAGAGCGGTGTTCTACACTGGCCGGCAGCAATCAGTCGACAAGGAGGGCGGTATGGGACAGCTGGAAGTCCTCAACCCCACGGCTGAGGCGCGCACCACAGAGCTTCCGCTGGCGCGCCGGACGGCCGATCTCACGGGCAAAAGCATCGGGTTTCTCAACAACCGGAAGGCCAACGCCGGTTTGCTGCTCGAAAAAGTCGAGGCCATCCTGCGCACCCGCCTGGGAGCCTTCTCGCGTGTCAGCGGCGAGAAAAACGCGTCTCTGCCGGCGCCGGACGAGGTGTTGACCCGACTCGCCCAGTGCGACGCTGCGGTTGTCGCCATCGGTGATTGAGGCTCGTGTACGTCGTGGGGTCTCCACGACACCATTGAGCTGGAAAAACGCGGGGTGCCGACCGCAGTCATTTGCAGCGACGAATTCGCCCCCCTGGGCCGCGCCGAGTCGCAGACCCTGGGCATGGGCGGTATTCCGATTGCGGTGATTCCGCACCCGCTGGCCGGTAATACGCCTGACGAGGTTGAGCGCAAGGCCGGGGCGGTGGCCGACGAGGTGATGGCGATTCTGACCCGACCGGCGGACCAGTTGGTCGCCGACTACCGGGGCCGCTTCCTCAGGCCGATGGGCAAGCAACTGCGGCAACGCTCGGCGTAACACATGGATCTGCGTTCCGAGAAGATTTCTCTCGATGACTCGCTCGAAGCCGTCAACGACTGGTTTTACGACCAGGGCTGGACGGACGGCCTGCCGATTGTTCCGCCGACGGCCGAGCGGGTCGAGCGCCTGCTGGCCTGGAGCGACCGTGAGCCGCAAGACGAGCTCGGGCCGGTGCCGCCAAAATATGGCATCGCGACGGTCGAGAAGGTGGCCGTGAATGCGGTCCTGGCCGGCTGTGTGCCGGAGTATTTCCCGGTCGTCCTGACCGCGCTCGACGCCCTGCTGGAGAGCCCCTTCAACCTCTACGCGGTCCAGAGCACGACCCATCCGTGTGCGCCCTTGGTCATTCTCAACGGTCCCATCACCCAGGAGTTGGGCGTCAACGGCGGCTATAACGCCTTTGGCCAGGGCTGGCGCCCCAACGCCACGATTGGCCGGGCGATCCGGCTGGTGCTGCTGAATATCGGCGGCGGGGTGCCGGGCCTGCTGGATCGCTCGACCCAGGGCCAGCCGTCCAAATACTCGTACTGCATTGCCGAGAACGAGGCCGAGAACCCGTGGACCCCGCTGCACCGCGAACGCGGTTTCGAGGCCGACACCAGCACCGTCACGGTGTGTGGGGCCGAGGGACCGCACAATATCAACGACCATATCAGCACGGCGGCGCCGGGCATCCTGACCACGGTCGCCAGCACCATGGCCGGCATGGGCTCGAACAACGCCTACGCCTTGGGCGAACCGATTCTGGCCCTGGGACCGGAACACGCCCAGATCCTGGCCCGAGACGGTATCGGCAAAGACGAGATCAGAGACTATGTCTTTCAACACGCCCGGGTGCCGCGCGAGCTGTGGGAAGCCGGCGGGATGTACGGCATGGGTTTTGTGCCGGACGATCTGTTTCCCGGTGAGGCCGCGCTGCCGCTCATCCGCCGGCCGGAACACCTGATGATCCTCGTTGTCGGTGGTCCGGGTCGCCACTCGTGCTGGATGCCGACTTTCGGCAGCATGACGCGCTCGGTGACCCGGCCGATTGCCCGCCGAGACGGCACGCCCGCCCGGTCGATCCAGGATTTCAGACACTAGCACCCCATCACCATGAAAGTCGGACTCGTTGGATTCGCCCGGTGCGGAAAAACGACGATCTTCAATGCCCTGACCGGCATGAGTGCCGAGGTCGGCGGTTTTGAGACAAAACCAGAGGCGGCCATCGCCGTTATCAAAGTCCCCGACCCGCGGGTCGATGCGCTGGCCGAAATCGTCGAGCCGGAGCGCACGAAATACGCCGAGGTCAGCTTTCTCGATTTCCCGCCCTCGGCGGAAAGAAAGGCTGCGCTCGATACCCGCTCACTGGCCCAGATGCGCGAGCTTGAAGCCCTGGTCCAGGTCGTGCGGGCCTTTGCCGACCCTCTGGCCAGCACGCCGGCCGACCCGCTGCGCGATTTGCGCGACTTTCACACCGAGCTGCTCCTGGCCGATATGGGCGTGATTGAGAAACGCCTCGAACGCCTGCGTAAAGAGCAAGGCCGGGAGCGTGAGCAGGCGCTGCTGGAAAAGTGCTACCGCGTCCTGGAAGACGAGAAACCGTTGCGCGGGGAGACGTTTCTGCCCGAAGAGCAGCTCGTCCTGGCCGGCTTTGCCTTTCTCAGCCACAAGCCGTTGCTGGTGGTCTACAACGTCGAGGAGGACGAGTTGCAGAACCCTCTGCCGGACGAGGTGGCCGCCTATGCCGAAGACAACGGTCTGCGCATCATTCCTGTGTGCGGTCAGGTTGAGATGGAGATCGCCCAGCTTGAGGAGGACGAACGCGCCCTGTTCCTGGATGATTTAGGGGTAGCCGAGTCGGCCTGCGACCGCTTTATCCGCTCGGCCTATGAGGCGCTCAACCTGCTGAGCTTTTTTACCGCCGGACCGAACGAAGCCCGGGCCTGGACCATCAGCCGGGGGACGACCGCCGTCGGGGCCGCAGGCAAAGTTCACTCCGATATGGAACGTGGCTTTATTCGGGCCGAGGTCATCGCCTACGGCGAGTATATTGCCCACCGGGGCGAGGCCGGCTGCCGCGAGGCCGGCAAGATGCGCCTGGAGGGCAAGGACTACGAGGTGCGCGACGGCGACGTGATCCACTTTCGGTTCAAGGTCTAGCCGGCTGCTGGGCGTACTCCTGCCGATAGATTTCGACAAAGGCCAGAATCGTGCCGAGGACGACCGGTCCGAGGAACATCCCCAGAAACCCGTAGGCCTGTAACCCGCCCAGAATGCCGAAGAACAGAAACACGGTCGGCAGCTTGGCCCGTCCGCCGATGATGAAGGGCTTCAGAAAATTATCGACCATGCTGATGACAAATGTGCCGTACAGCAGCAGACCGATTGCCTGGCCCCACAGACCGGAGACGGCCAGATAGCCCGCGCAGGGCAGCCACACGGCCGCAGCCCCGCCTATCGGCAGCATGGCAAAAAAGGCCGACAGACAGGCCAGGGAAAAGCTGAACGACAGACCTACGGCCCAAAATCCAATCCCGGCCAGCGCACCCTGGGTCACGGCGGTGGCGACCATGCCCTGGACCACTGCGGACACGGTGTCGTACAGGCGGACGAAAATCGCCTCCTTATGGCTCGGCTCCATCGGCAGCAGGTCGCGGATGGTGTGATACCATCCCTCGCCGTCCCGGAACAGAAAAAACAGGCTGAAACTCATCACCACAAAACCGAAGATAAAGCGGAACACGTTCTGGGCAACGTTCCTGAGCTGTTCCAGGATGTACTGACTCACGGCGTTAGCGCCCGTCAGGGCCAGGCCCGGCAGGTCGATATCAAAGGCTTCGGCCTGGGGTCCCCATTTTCGCCACAGCTGACCAAGAACAGTGTCGCGCCAGCCCGCCAGCAGCTGTTGGAGTTCGCCCGAGACGACTGCGTGCCGAACCTGGCGGTAAAAGTCGGCCACCTCCCGGGCCAGGACGCCGGAAAAAAACACCACCGGGATCGCAACCATCAGGACGACAAACAGCGTCATGCCCAGCGCGGCCAGGGTGCGTCGGCCCCGACACAGGCCCAAGACCAGGCTGTACAGCGGATAAAAGGTCAGGACCAGAATGACGGTCCACACCAGCGGCACGAGGAAAGTCGCAAACAGGGCGTACAGCTGAAACAGAAGAAAGATAAAGGCGGCAAAGAAAAACGCGGCAAACAGCTGTTGGCGATTCACGGCAAAATTGTCGTTCACTTGCGGAGGGCTTGCAAGGGCAGGGGCGGCTCAGGGCTGCCGGTCGGACGGTGGGGTGGTCCGGGCAAACAGCTCCTGCCAGGCTCCCCCGGCCAGGGCGGTGATGAAATCGCGGTCGCCGGCCAGGAAGTCGTAGTCGGGCAGCTGCTGGGGTTCGACCCAGAGCATGTCTTCAAAGACCCGGTTGGACACGACCCCGGTGTATGACGGGACATGAAAGAAGCTCAGGGCGACGCACCGCCCGTCGGGATAGGGGTGCCCTTTGCGCAGCATCAGCGTGCCGATTGTGGCCTCGACGCCGAGTTCTTCGCGCAGTTCGCGTCGCAGGCAGGCAGCGCCGTCCTCGCCGGCCTCGGCCTTACCGCCGGGAAATTCCCACTTGAGCCCGTGCCGGGTGCCGGCTTTGCGCTGGCAGATCAATATCCGTGAGCCACGGGTCAACACGCCGACCGAGACGCGCACAGCCATGGCCTAGTTGAGTTGGGCCATGGTCCGGACCATGACCGCCCGCACCGCCCTGGCATCGTCGGCTTTGGGCGCCAGCTGCAAGTAACGCTGGAAGTCGCGCACCGCCAGCTGCTGGTGACCCATGCGGTGGTGGATGGCACCCCGGTCGCGAACCTCGACCGGATGGTCGGGCGCCACCAGCAGGATGCGCTCGACCACGCTCAGGGCTCGCTCAAAGTCCTCTTTCCGGGTGTAGATCTGTTTCAGATTACGCAGCATGCGCAGCAGCATGTCTTTTTTGCCGACGGCGGCCAGGAGCTTGGGCAGCTGGCTGGCAAACGGGTTGTTCGGCCCGTACATGGACCGCAGCTTGTCTTCCATTTGCGCTTGGCTGACCCGGCTGCCGGCCTGGAAGGGGTCGAGGACGGTTTCGCCGTCCGGTCCCTCGTATTTGACGACGAAATGGCCGGGAAAGCCGACCCCTACCAGCGGTACGCCCAGGCGGCTGCCGACCTCAATGTAGACCAGCGAGAGCGTAATCGGAATGCCGAGCTTGCGGTCGAGGACTTCGTTGAGAAAGCTGTTGCGCGGGTCGTGGTAGTCGGTCTGGTTGCCGGACAGGCCCTCCTCCTCAAACAGGACCGTGTTCAGGGTCTGGATGATGTCGGCAAAGCTCGGGGCTTCGGGCAGACGTGAGCGGACGCGGTCGGCCAGCGCGTCCAGACGGCCGAGATAGGCCGCTACATCAAGCTCGGGCTGTTCCTCTTGGGCAATCAGCAGGGCCGCCTCGGCCAGGTTCAGGTCGGCTTCCGAACCGGAGACGAGTTCGGTGAAACGTTCGCGGGCGCGTGAGGGCATGGGCATCTCTCTTCTTACTAGGCGATGGGTCTCGCTCCTGTATACTGCCTTGGGCGTAAAGTGTGCAAGAGAGGACACGGCTTGCCTTGGGGCTCGGGTCCAGATAGACGGAGACGCGAATACAGGAGGGCGCTATGGCACTGGCACGGATTCCACGCTACGCGGCAATGGGCCTGAGTCTGATATCGTTTGACACCCTGCCCCCAGGGGTGCAGGTCGAGGTGGTGCCGCTTAAGGCTGCCGACCGGGGTGAATCAAAAGGCGTATTGTACACCCGGGGCGGGGAAAAAACCGTGGTGTGTCTGATGCACCCGCGAGCCGATATGAGTCGCCACTATGCGATCCCGTATCTGCTTGAGGCCGGCTATGCCGCGTTCGGTCAAGAGGGGCGCTGGCCCAATAACGATATTGCCTGTCTGCACGAAATGCTGCTGCCGGATATTGCGGCCGGTATCACCCATCTCAAGCACGAGCGAGGCTTTGAGCGGGTGGTGTTCATCGGCAACAGCGGCGGAGGCTCGCTGTACACCTTCTACCAGGCTCAGGCCGTCACCCAGCCGCCCGGCCGGCTGACGCTCACTCCGGCCGGCGACCCCTACGATTTGAACCGCTTTGCGCTGCCGCCGGGTGACGGCATGATTATTCTGGCCGCCCACCTGGGCGAGGGAAAATTCATGCAGACGGCTATCGACCCGTCGGTTACGGATGAAGACGACCCGCTGTCGTGCGATCCCGAACTCGACATGTACAACCCGGCCAACGGCTTTCGCGAGCCGCCCCAGCCAAGCGCCTACAGCCCGGAGTTTGTCCAGCGCTATCGTGCCGCTCAGACGGCCCGGGTGGCGCGGCTCGACGCCATTGCCAAACGCTTTATTGAAGAACAGCGCTATTTTCGGGGACTGGTCGGCCAGGACGATTTTGACGGCCTGGCCCTGGACACCCGCGCCTTTCTCAGTCGCCGGGCGCTGGTCGGCCGCTATATGACCATCCATCGGACCGAGGCCAACCTGACCTACACCGACCCGTCCATCCATCCCTCGTCGCGCGACTATGGCTCGCTGTGGTCACCCCGGCCGGATCTGTTCAACTACACCGAGGCCGGTTTTGCCAAATACCAAACCCCCCGGGCGTGGCTCAGCAACTGGTCGGGCCTGTCGGCCAACGCTGCGGTGCTGGACAATATCCGCAAGGTCAGTATCCCCACTCTGGTCATCAACCACAGCGGTGACCATGCCATTTGTCCGGCCGATTCCGAAGCCATGTACCAGACCTCGGCCGCCAGCGACAAACAGCTGCATCACGTTGACGCCGATCATTTTGGTTATCCCCTGCCGTCCAAACCCAACCAGGGCGGACGCGACGCGTCGCTCAAGCTCATTACGGACTGGCTCACAGAACGCTTCCCCGGACGCTGAGCGGTTGCTTGACATCCCCCCGCTGGACGGCTTAGAGTCGCATGGGCTCAATGCTCAGACAAAATCCATGCAGGAGGTACACACTATGGGCGCGGCAGAGAACAAAAAACTGATGCAGGAGATGTTCGAGGAGCTGGGGAAGGGCAATGGCGATGCCTTTCTCGGCAATATGGCCGAGGACGTGCAGTTTACGATTATCGGCTCAACCAAGTACTCCGGGACCTTCAACGGTAAAAAAGAGCTGGTTGAAAAGCTCTTGGCGCCTCTTGGCGCCCAACTCGAAGGCGGGATCACCATTACGCCGGAAAACTTCATTGCCGATGGTGACATCGTGGCCATGCAGGCCAAGGGTAAATCCACGACCAAAGAGGGGAAGTCGTACGATAATACCTACTGTCAGGTGTTCACATTCCAGGACGGTAAAGTCCAGCGGGTGACCGAGTATCTGGACACCGAGCTGGTGACCGAGGCGTTTGGCAAGTAACCCGGTTTTCTCCTCTCCCATGCCGTGGGAGAAGACGGGTTACTGCTGCGAGTCAGGCTGAGCCGGCAGTCGTTCAAGGATGGCGAGGCTCAGCCGTTCTCCACGGGCCGCCGTTTCCTCGATACGGGCTGCCGCTTCTTCGACACGGGCGAGGGCTTCATTGGTCTTGCGCAGCTGAATATTCACAATGATTCCACCGCCGGTGAAGACGAACAGCAGGGCGAGGGTGTTGATCCAAATCAAGATGTCCATACTCTTTTCTCCCGGCTCCTCACTCGTCCAAGCCGCCTCTCAGCCTTCCCCGACTTAGCGCAGGAAGAAGACGCGGTCAACGTAGCACTGTCATGTTGAAGGGTGCGAACTGATGGAACGCCGAGCTTGGTGGAAGGGGGGTATACGCCTATGGCGCCCGACCGGAAAACCCTGATCGGCAAGGTCTTTGAGCCGGTTACATACACTATTCGTGAGGAAGATATCCGGGACTATCTGCCGGTTGCCGGCGAGGATGACCGGGCCTTCCACAGCGAGGCCGAGTCGCGGGCGGCCGGCTACGGCGGCTGGGTGATTCCGCCGTCTTTCGGGCCGTATGTGGCCGTTATCAGCATGCTGCGCTCATTTGACTGGCAAAAAGACTTTTTCATGGACTACAAGAAAGACACCGCCATGTTTGGTGAGCAGGAGTTGGAGTACCAGCGGCCGCTGTACGTGGGCGAAACCCTGACCGTTCAGGGCCGGGTGTCTGACGTGTATGAGAAACAGGGTAAACGCGCCTTTGACGTGATCTGGGTGTCGTTTGCCGCTCGGGACGAATCCGGCGCCACGGCCTTCAGCGGCGCCCAGTCGTATCTCGTCTTCAAGTGAGGAACCGGGCATGGACGGGCGGCCAAAGCTGTATTTTGAAGACGTGACCGAGGGTATGGACATCCCGAGCGTGACCTATGGGCCGATGGACCGCTACGCCTATATTCCGATCGCCTTCATTCTGCGCGACACCAACCCGCTCCACCTCGACCGGGTGTATGCCCAGGAGCGGGACTTGCCCGATGTGGTCCAACAGGGACCGCTGAACGAGACCTTTTTGTACCGCTTTGTGACCGACTGGTTGCACAAGCCGTGGGATCTCCGACGGACCAAGGTGCGCTTTGCCGGCAACGCCTTTCCCGACGATATGCTGACCTGCCGGGGCACCATAACGCGGACCTACCGGAGTGACACCGGCGAGCCTCGGGTCGATTGCCGGATCTGGCAGGAAAATCAAAACGGCGAGCGGATTCTGAGCGGCGAGGCGAGCTTTACCCTGCCGGAGAAGGACGAGAACGCTGGCCGGAGCTGACCCCACCGCTCCGACCGACGCCAAGCAACGGCTGCGCCGTCTGCTCCGCCAGCGCAGACGCGATCTCAGCCCCCAACAGGTAGCCGAAAAAAGCCGACGTATCTGCGCCCGGCTCCAGACCTTTGCGCCGTTTGAGGACGCCACAAGGCTCGTCCTGTATGCTGCGGACGACAACGAGGTTCAGACCGAAGCCGTGTGGGCCGCAGCCCAGTCCAAAGCCGTGTACTATCCGCGCATCAGCCCCGACCGGAGCCGTCTGGAGTTTGTTCGGCGTTATCCACACGACCGGCTCGTTGAGGGGGTGTTCGGGATTCCCGTCCCTCCGGGCAATGAGCGTTTGACGCCCGGTCAGGGCGGCCACAGCCTTGTCCTCACCCCCGGCCTGGGCTTTGACGCCGGGGGCTGTCGCCTGGGCCGCGGCAAAGGCTATTATGACCGGGCTTTTGGCTGGCTGCTGGCCGGCGCGCTGCGGGTCGGCGTGGCTTATGACTGTCAGGTCGTGGACCGTATTCCCGGCGGTCCGCGCGACGAACGGGTCGATTGGATTGTCACCGAGAGCCGTCTGATTGACTGCCGGGCCAAGCGCGCGCCGCATGGCTGAGGCGGGAGGCTTCCTGCCCTTGTCTTGTGCGCCACCGCCGGCTACGAATATCCGCATGGCTGCCCCGCGCTTCTCCCGCCCGGAAGACGTGCTCTCCCGCCTGAGCAAGGAGCCGATTGCCGCCCTGTATCTGTTCCACGGTGATGAGGCCTACCTGATCGACCGGGCGGTCAATCGGGTCCGCAGCCGTCTGCCCCAGGCTGCGCTGGTCCAGACCTTCCATGCCGGACAAGACCCGGTCGAGGCGGTGCTGGACGCCTGGGGGGCGCCCTCCCTGTTTGCTCCCCAGACCCTGGTGATCCTGCGCAGCGCCGAGCAACTCAGAGACGAGGAGCGCGAGCGGCTGGGCAAGGAGGCCGAACTCCGGGACGCCGGTCAGCCCCTGGTGGTGTGCGCCCATGGCCGGCTGGAGCTGAACCGGAAATTTTTTTCGCGGTGTGCAAAAACGGGCTTCAGCGCCGAATTTCGGCGACCCTTTGCCAATCAGGTCCCAGTCTGGGCGCAGCGCTTTGCCCGCGAACGCAAGCTGCGGCTGAGCGATGAGGCGGCGCAGCTGCTGTCCGAACTGATCGGTCCGGATCTCCTGGCCCTGTCCACCGAGCTGGATAAGGTGGCGACCTTTATCTTTCCCGACACCGATATCGACGCCCGAGCGGTGGAGCGCTGCACCGGTAACATTCACCAGCACGAGGCGTTTGAGCTGGCGGATGCTCTGGGCCTGCGTGATCGGAAGAAAGCCTTGGGGCTGCTTCGCCAGGTCTTGAGCGACGAGCGGCGCGCCCTGCCGGTTCTGCACGCCCTGGTGGGCCATTTTCGCCGTCTGTGGCAGCTGCGCGACGCCCAGGCTCAGGGACTGCCAGAGACTCACGTGGGGCGGGCGCTCGGCCTGCACGGGCAGCGCCTGCGCCGGCTGCTGAATCAGAGCCGCCTCTACTCTGTTCCTGACCTGCGCCGGGTTCTGCACCGGGCGGCCGTGCTTGACCGGCGGCTCAAGTCGGCTCGGACTCCGGCCGGGGTTCTGTTTGACGCCCTTGTTCTAGACATCTGCGCGCGGCCACGGTGAAAGCGAAGCCTCCCCAGCACAGTCAGAAAAAAGCGTCCCCCGGCTCCGGGCCGACGGCGGACGGGCAACTCCACTTTGCCTTTTTTACGCCGTCCGAAGCCGCCTTGGACCCCGGTTCGCCGGAGCAGCCGGAGTCGGAGTTGGAACACCTCATGGGGGCGGCGCGCAACGCCCTGCTCGAAGCCTCGCCCCAGGATCTGAATGCGGCCCTGCCCCTGCTGTTCGAGTTTTGTGAGGCGAGCCTGACCCGGGCGCTCGACGTTGCCCGCAGGCGGACGGGCTTGAGCTTCTCGGATGAGGAGTACCGCAGCCTGCGTGGTATCGGCCAGGCCCACTGGCTGCTGGTCGAGCGCCAGCAGGGCCGGGACTGAGTCCTCAGCGGGCCTCGGCCAGCAGCCGGGCAATCGTTTGTTGCAGCGGCACGTCGTGTGTGAGTGCCTGGAGGCTCAGCACCACCGCATCCGTTGCATGGTGAAGGACCGCTTCACTGTCCGGACACTCAATAGCCTCTGCAAGCCGGATGGCGCCCAGCTTGAGCAAGGCCCCGGACTCGGCGACCTCCTGGCCGTTGAGTTCGAACAGCCCATACTGCACTGCCCGGGTATTGTACAGGTGGACGAGGTCGGCCTGGGTTTCGGCCCGTTCGGCCGCGTCTTGCTCGGCACAGGCGAGTTGAATGAAGGCCGGAATGGCCACTCCGACCACGGCCGAGATAAACGTCGTGCGTATGGTCTGGACGTGTTCGGTCGGCAGCGCTTTGTGAAAGATGGTCGCCGCCACCCGGTCGCTGACGTGTAGCAGCAGCAGCAGCAGTTCGGCCGTGGCGGTGTGTTCCTTGGCCTGCTGGCTGAACGGGTCCTTCAGCAATTCTTGGCTCACCGCGTCGTGACCCCTCAGCCGCTGCCAGGTCTCGGTTGACAGATCGAAAATCTGGCGGCCAAGATCGGTCACGGCTTGGGTAATCGGCGCGTTTCCCGCCCTGGAATCTGTCATGTCCCCCCTCGCCGGGCATTTTGGGCAAAAGAAAACCCGACAGTGCTACAATCCTGGATGGGATTGTCCCGCGGGTGATGAGACGCGGGCTGTCGGGATTCCGGTAGTGCCTGGGTCCTCCCAAGCGACTACCCCACATCAGTATTGGGTCGTCGGCCTAGGAGGCCACCACCTCACAGATCACCGTAGTACTACACATCTTTGGACCACCTCCTTTCTTGGCGCACCCGCTGCGGGGCCAGAAACCGCTGTACCAGGAACCGATCGCCAATACCGGCCCGAGGCTCGGTCCACCTCGTCCTGCCGCACTGCAAGAGACGAAGCGTCAAGGCCTGTGTCTACCTGACCGAATAGCTATTGCTCGCCACTATACGCGGAAACCCCCGTCAGGTCTAGGGTGAGTCGGCCGGGCGGCAGGCGGCTCACCCTTGCGCAAAACCGGTCTGCGTTATATCCTCAGCCTCGATTTATGCCATACTTTCATGCTCTTACGCTTTTCGAAGGTCGTGGGTCGTCCTTGGAAGAAACGGACCAGGCCGCAGCTGCCCTTCTGGTGTCTGTCTCCCACAGACGGCTCCGCTATTGTGAACATGAGACGGTTCCCGGTACGGCCGGACTGGCCGGCGGCCCGGCCTATTTTACCGTCTTTGCCGACTTTGATGTCGAAGCCCACACCGAGGAAAATGCGGCCGAGCTGGTCGACGAGGTGCTCGACGCCGTATCGACCGACGACCTCCAGTATTTTTCCCACGGTCTTGTGGCGGGCGAGCAACGGGTGCAGCGC
>JAAXHF010000621.1 GCA_012271025.1 Deltaproteobacteria bacterium
GCCGGCTTCACCATGCTGGAAGCCGGCTCGGTACGCACCAAGAATGCGTCGGTCATCTGCCTCAAGAATATCGGCCTGTACTCCATCGCCGGCCTGACCTTCTACCTGGTCGGTTACAACATCATGTATAGCGGCGTTGAGGAGGGCGGCTGGTTCGGCTCGCTTGAGCTGTTCTACGGCGCCACCGAGGCGGACAGGGCGCTGCTGAGCGGCGACGAGTCCGCCGCCGTCGCCGTCATGGACAGCGGCTCTGCCACCATGGCCGATTGGTTCTTCCAGATGGTCTTTGTAGGTTCGACGGCCTCGATCGTGTCCGGCACGCTGGCCGAGCGGGTCAAGCTGTGGTCGTTCTTCGTGTTCATTGCGGTGCTGACGGCGATCATCTATCCGACCATCGGCGCCTGGACCTGGGGCGGCGGCTGGTTGGGAGCGCTGGGCTTCAAGGACTTTGCCGGATCGACCGTCGTCCACTCGACCGGCGGCTGGGCGGCGCTGGCCGGCGTGCTCGTGGTCGGGGCGCGCCGGGGCAAGTTTCGCGCCGACGGAAGCGTCCGGCCGACGCCGCCCAACAACGTGCCGGGGGTGACGCTCGGCGTTCTCATCATCTGGCTGGGCTTTCTGGGGTTTAACGGCGGCTCACAACTCGCCCTCAGCGGGGCGGCCGACGCGATCATGGTCAGCAACATCATCGCCAGCACCAACCTTGCCGCCGCAGCCGGCATGCTGACAGCCCTCAGCCTGTCGCGGCCGATTCTGGGCCGGGTCGATCTGCTCGCCTCCCTCAACGGCGCCATCGGCGGCCTGGTAGCGATCACCGCCGGGCCCGATATCGTAGACCATTACTGGGCGGTTCTCATCGGCGCGATTGGCGGCGGCGTGTGCGTGGTCGGCATGAAGATTCTGGAGCGCCTGAGAATCGACGACGAGGTCGGCGCCATTCCCGCCCATATGGGCGCCGGGGTGTGGGGGACGCTGGCGGCCTGTATCGCGGCCGGGGGCAATCTGTTCGTCCAACTGACCGGCATCGTGACCATCGGCGTGTTCGTGTTCGGCTCCTCGCTGCTCGTCTGGCGGCTCATCGACAGGGCATTCGGCGCCCGCGTTCCTCAGCAGGTCGAGGAGTCGGGCCAGGATGCGGCCCAGCTCGGCATTGAGGCCTTTCCCGAGTTCCTGCCGATGAAGGAAGACTGAGGCGCGTTCCGTTTCGGTCTCCCGCCCAGACTCAGCCGCCGGACTCGTGGCGGGCGGCTTTGAGCGCATCCACGACGTAGCGCTGCTGGATCTCGGTCAGTTCCGGATAGATGGGCAGGGACAGCGCTTCCTGGGCGGCCGCCTCGGCCTGGGGGAAATCGCCTTCCCGATAGCCGAGCGGGGCAAAGCACTCCTGGAGGTGCAGCGGCCGCGGATAATAGACCCCGGTGGCCACCCCGCGTCGCCGCAACAACGCGGCCACCCGGTCGCGCCCGGGCAGCCGAACCGTGAACTGGTGGTAGACATGGCCGGGCGTATCCTGGGGCAGGCTGAGCCAGTCCAGGAGCCCGGCGGCCCGGCACAGGCGACGGTAGCGGTCGGCGTTGGCGCGCCGCTCGGCCGTCCAGGCCGCCACATGCGGCAGCTTCACCCGCAGAACGGCCGCCTGCAGGGCGTCGAGCCGAAAGTTGCCGCCAAGCACGGCGTAGCGGTCTTTGCCGGTAGCGCCGTGGACGCGCAGGCTGCGCAGCCGCTCGGCCAGCCCCTGATCGTTGGTGACGATCATGCCGCCGTCGCCAAAGGCGCCCAGGTTTTTGCTGGGGAAAAACGAAAAACAGCCCATCACACCGCCCGTGCCCGCAGACCGACCGTGGGGGTCGGTCGCGCCGATAGCCTGGGCGGCGTCCTCAATGATCGGAATGCCGTGCGTTTCTCCCAAGCGCGTCGTCTCCGTCAGATCGACACACCGCCCGTAGAGGTGGACCGGGATGATGGCTTTTGTCCTGGCGCTCAGTTTGGCCGGGGCCGCGCCCAGGTCGATATTGAAGGTCTGGGGGTCGATATCAACAAACACCGGTCGGGCGCCGAGCCGGGCAATGACACCGGCGGTGGCGAAAAACGAAAACGGCGTGGTCACCACCTCGTCGCCGGCTCCGACACCGAGCGCCATCAGGCCGGCCAGCAGGGCGTCGGTGCCGGACGACACACCGACCCCGAAGCGGGCGCCGCAAAAGGCCGCGACTTCCGCTTCAAGGCGGCTGACCTCGGGGCCGAGGATGAAGTGTTGCGACGCGCACACCCGGTCAATTGCGGCCCGGATGTCGGACGCGATACTCGCATACTGGGCTTTGAGATCGACGAGTGGCACATTCACGCGCTGTTCCTCTTCTCTCCACGCTCTGATTGCTTTTTCTGATATGAAATGCAATAGCTCAAGGCTCGTCCTGCGTGGTCTCCGGCTGCGTTTTTACCTCAGACACACAAGCGTCATGACACATCCGCACGTGGCAGCTGACAGCATTGAAACCGTGGCCGATCTGCTGGGTCAATTGGGGGGGGTGTCTCCGGCTCGGATGCGGTTTCGCCCGCTGCCAGGGACGGCGACGGAAGCGGATGTGCTCGATGTGCACCAGCGCCACGGCCTGTTATGTGAGCTGGTCGAGGGCGTACTGGTGGAGAAACTGATGGGGTTTCGGGAATCATTTCTGACCATTGCCTTGAGTGCCGTGTTATGGGGATTCGTGAGGACGCGCAATCTGGGCTTGGTGACCGGTGCTGACGGTATGCTGCGGCTCGCTCCCGGTCTGGTCCGTATTCCAGACTTGGCGTTTATCTCCTGGCAGCGTCTGCCCGAGCGACGGGTGCCGACTGACCCCATCCCGGGGCTCGTGCCGGACCTCGTCGTCGAGGTGCTGAGCGAGGGCAATACCGCAGCAGAGATGGACCGCAAACGGCACGAGTATTTCACCGCCGGTGTGCGGCTGGCCTGGTTCGTCGATCCTGTCGCGCGAACCGTTGAAGTGTATACGGTGCCCGACCAATCCACACTGCTGGGGGCCGGACAGACGCTCGACGGCGGAACGGTCCTGGCCGGATTTTCTCTGCCTCTAGCAGAGCTGTTTGCCGAGCTTGATCGCCAGGGTGTCGCCTAGCGCCCTTCACCATTATGTGTAGCCCTGCTGTTCCGCTCTCGTCATGTCGGACGTGAACCGGCATCTCTGCTTCGACTTCGCTCCGCTACGCTCAGCACGAACGGGAGACCGTTGGTCCTGAGCGTAAGGCGCAGCGCGCCTG
>JAAXHF010000258.1 GCA_012271025.1 Deltaproteobacteria bacterium
GAGCAAAGATACGCGCTACATCAAGCTTCAAAAAATCGTCCGTCAGCACCCGAACCGTCTCGAAACGCCCAAAACGGCGGGCCAGACGCTGGGCCAAGAGCCGGTCAAGCTCAACCAGATAGAGCCGGACACCGATATCCATCAGCGCCTCGGACACAACGCCTAATCCCGGCCCGATCTCCAAGACGGCCATGTCCGGAGTCAGTTCAGCCGCCTGGACCATACGCCGAACCACCTCGGCATCAATGAGAAAATGCTGGCCGAGCTGCGTCCGGGGACGAATTCCCAGTTCATTCAGGGCGAAACGGGTTTGCTGGAGCAGGCTCGGCATGGGGGAAGAGCGGCGGCCTACAGACGCAGGCTGGCAGCGGCGTTCAAATCGAGGTCGGCGCGCTGCCCCTCGGCCAGACGCCGCGCTCCGGCAAAGGCAATCATCGCGGCATTATCCGTACACAGCGGCAGCGACGGAACCACCACCTGGAGGCCATGCCGCCGGCCTTCTTCTCCCATCCGTGCCCGCAGGCGAGAGTTGGCCGCCACCCCGCCCGAGACGACGACCCGCTCGAGACCCAGGTCTCGGGTGGCGCGCAGGGTCGGTTCCAGCAGCATATCGACCACGGCTTCTTGGTAGCTGGCCGCAATATCGGCAGCGGCTAACGCCTGTCCCTGGGGAGTCTGGAGAAACTGGCGCAGGGCCGTCTTCAGGCCACTGAAACTCAAATCGTAGGTGCCCGTTTTTAAGCGGGCGCGCGGAAAGGCAAAAGCCGCAGGATCGCCCTGCCGGGCCAGCCGATCAATAATGCGTCCTCCGGGATAGCCGAAGCCCATCATCTTCGCGGCTTTATCGAACGCCTCGCCCGCGGCGTCATCGCGGGTCGTACCGAGCCGCTCGTAGGCCCCGGGGGCACGCGCATGATAGAGACAGGTATGACCGCCGGAGACCAGCAGACAGACAAAGGGGAAAGCCATGTCCTGCTCAAGCAGGACGGCAAGGAGATGTCCCTCCAGGTGGTTGATCCCCACAAGCGGGATGGCGTAGGCGAAGGCTACGGCTTTGGCAAACGACAGCCCGACCAGGAGAGAACCGATCAGGCCCGGCCCATTGGTGACGGCAATACCGTCGAGGGCCTCCACACCTACATCAGCCTGTCGCAGGGCGGAGTCTACAATCGGGACAATATTCCCCGCATGGTGACGCGAGGCGAGTTCTGGCACGATGCCCCCATACGGGCTGTGAACGGCGTCCTGGGAGGACACCAGGCTGGCCAGGATCTGTCGGCCCCGTACGACGGCGGCGGCCGTGTCATCGCAGGACGTCTCTATGCCCAGCACTGTCAGCTTGTGTTTGGAAAACATGCGTTTGGGAACGGTTGGGGGGTGAAACGGGCGCAGCTTCCTTAAGACAAACGCGCCAAGGCCGTCAGTGCCTGGAGACTGTCCGGCGTGAAGTGGAGGCAGCGTTGATAGGCGGAGCGGGCTTCCCCGATATCTCCAAGATCTTCAGCCACTTGGCCCCGTAAACAGATGGTTTCTCCCAGCCATTCGGTCTGTGTTCGAGGCAGCAGCAACTCGGCCTTTTGCAGAAACGCCAGGGCTTGTTGGAGCTTCCGCTGGGCGAAAGAGATCCGACCGAGGAAATAGTAGCTATACGGCTGGAACGGGGCAAGTTCGACCGCCCGCTCGAACACGATCTGCGCCCGCTCAAACTCTCCCGTGGCTAAGATATCCCGCCCTTCCTTCACAAAACGGAGGGCGACACGATCGCTCGGCAACAGCCCTGTGGGCTCGCCGTTCCCGTCTGGAGTGCGCCGTGTCTCGGCCAGGTCGGGTCCGTTCTCAGCCGGCAGGGGCAGCTGAGGGAGCGTGGGCTCAGGCAAAGAGGGAGCGCCCAAACCACGCCTCGGCAGAGGATCCTCGGCGGGCAGATCGGTCGGCTCCGCCAGAGGATGCTGGAGAGGCAGGTCGGCCGGAAGATCTTCCTCGCGGAGCGCTCCACGAGTCGTGTCGTCCGGAAAGCCGTCCTGCTCTGCCTGAGCGTGACACTCGACGCCATAGCACCATACCAGGGACAGCAGCGCCCACACCATCGGCCGGTGACGATGGGAACGCCGCAGGGAGATCTGTTTGGTCCACGCTTTCACAACACCCACGAGACAGACTAGGGGTCATTGACCCGGTTTGACGCAGACAGCCCAGCCGGGGTCGGTATGGGAGCCTGAACGTCACGCTCCTGCGACTGGACCGAAAAATTCAGACCTGGCTGGAGCGGTGTGGCGGCGGAAGCTGGGACAAAACGACCGACGGATTCAAGCGGATCTTGGGCAGGCCGGACAAAGGGGAGGTTCGGCTGGCCTTCAAGAGCCCGCTTCATAAACTC
>JAAXHF010000243.1 GCA_012271025.1 Deltaproteobacteria bacterium
GGTCGATTTGCAATTCGCTGCGATAGTCTCCCATCAGCGCTACAGGCATAGCCTGCTCCCATGCTGCCGTCAGCTCCGCTTCGAGTTTGGCCTTGGTTTCCGCTAACTCTGTCCGGGTTGCCTGTGCCTTCTCCAACTCTTCCGGATCAACCGCTCCGATGCTCTTAAGATGTTCCTCCACTTCAGCTAGCTCCGTCCGGCTTTCCGACATCTCAAGCTCAATGCTTTTTAAATCGTCTCTCAGAGCGCTTAACTTCTTTTCTGTCGTAACGACCTGTCCTGAGATATCGGCAAGTTTCCGTGCCGCTTCATATTCTCCGGAGGCATTGAATACGCGTGGAATCTTTTTCTGGATCAATCCGCGCAAGTCGTTCTCAAGCGCGTCGTAAGACCACAGTCCTAATATTCGGCTGATCCCTTCAACAATTTCCTCTTGACCCAGATTAAAATTTTGACCCCGTTCTGCATCGAAAAAGAAGAAGCGAGCCAAATGTCGAGGGAGAAGGGTGTCCCGCAATTTGGCCAAGTGTTTCTCTTCGTCAATGTGCCCAGAGCCATCGAGACGGTCCGCGTAAGAGCGCCACACAGGCGGCGAGTTCGGTCGGTGACGTATCTCCCTAACCAGTACTGCCTTTCTGCTCCCACCGCCTGTCTCGTCGTGTTGAGAAATCTTGACCCAAAGTCGAACGGTATCTTTGCCTTCTGCTTGAGCCCGTCGGTTCAGCGACTTCTCAAAGACGAATCGCGTTGCTTCGGAGGCGGGTTCTACTTTTTTGAGATCGCCGACGCCAGCTTCTCCGACTACTGCGAGATACAGCGCTCGGAGTAAATGCGTTTTTCCTACACCATTTTTACCACCGATGAGAACACCACAACGGTCCTCCACCGTGCCGAAGTTAAAGGTATGCTCGCCGTAGTAGGGTCCGAAGTTTTCCAGCGAGAGCTCGTCAATATGGACTTCAGGCATTTTCGGCTGGTCCCTTTTCGTGTTCCATATCGTCTTTCAGGATGTTGAGCATATCATCCGGCAAGCCGTGGGCACGATGACGCTCGCTATATTCTTCAACTTTCGCGAGCAGCCGCCGCAAGGTATCAGCACGAATGCCCTTCTCAGCCGTAACCTCCTCCTGCAGGTCTCGTAGCCGATTGACGTCCTTCCAGTCCTTCATAACGATCCCCCTCTGACGGGTAACGATACGTCCTACACCACCGCCATCATCGGGATGGCGAGCGGCCTTCCAGTGCTTTTGGATAAGAAACAATTCATCTTCACTGATAACGTTCAAGCCGGTCTGCTCCTGTAATTTGAGGAGCTGGGTCAGTAATTGGCGGCGAGCAGTCATAGTGAGCGGGCCAGGACCATCGCTTCCGTTCATCCGCTTCCTGTCCCGTTTTCCATTAGCCGGGTCACGATAATGTATAAGCGTCTCTCGAAACGCGATCAATTCCTCCATCCGTTCGTCTCCATTCGCCAACAAGCCTTCGCTCGCCTTATCCTGGTCGACGACCGTACATGTCCAACAGCCGAATCGGCTCTTGCCGCAGCTCGGCGTACTCGTGTCAATTTGAATCGGGCATTCGCCGCTCCGTGCGTAGAGCGCAAACAAGGACCGGTTGTTCGTCCCCCATGGATTCGGGTTTTGTAGGAGATAGGCCCACACCTCTTCTGTACTCAGGAATTCGATGGGATTGGACACCCATACACGGGGCAAGTCAGGATGCCGACGGAGTCCGTTCCGCGTTTCCCGTCCCGCCATTGTCTGCGCCCGACTGCTGCTCTCGGCGCGTCGTGCGCCGAGGTGCAGAATTGCCTCACCCCAGTGACCGAGGCGTTGCTGAACAAAGATAGTAACCGGATCGATCTTTAGTCGTTGTGTGCACCAGCGAAAGACACGGTTCGGCGGAGGATAACCCCGCCCAATGATATTGACCCAAAACGACTGATCGGCGGGAGGTCTCAGAAGATGCACGTCTATGCGGAGCCCATTCTTTTCAGAGCAGGCACGCATCTTCTGCAAGGCACCCTCTGTCATTTCGACGATGGCAGGAATCTCGACGCGGGTATCCGTGCAGACGATGGAGATGGGCTTTATCCGACTTTCCAAAGGAAACGACAGCACTGTCTCAAAGATAAGTGAGGCAACGAGGGTGCTGTCCTTCCCACCGCTGAACCCCACCAGCCACGGACGGTCGTCCTGTGCATAAAGCTGTCGGAGCCTGCTTTTAATGTCCTCGTATGCACCAGCATCCATCTCAGCCACCCCGCGAATGTTTCTGGGAGAAAGTCTTTCTCAGGACGGACTCATATCCCACCCTCGCCTGCGCGGCAAGGACGAGGAGAACAGCGTCAAGCCTGGGTCAGAAGTCGAGAAGAGAGAAGGCGATGCTACGGGAGGAAGGGATTCTGGCGAGGGACATCAACCGCCCTTCAGTCAATATCGACTCTGAGCAGCCCGTCCTCGACCTGGACCGGATAGGTCCGCAGCCGCATGGCCGGGTTGGTCAGGCTGCACGCGCGGCGCAGGTCAAAACGAAAGCGGTGCCACGGACAGGTCACGGTCGCCCCTTTGAGCCAGCCTCGGCTCAGGGGGCCGCCCTTGTGGGGACAGGCGTTTTCGACGGCGACAAATTCGCCGCCGTCGTTCCAGACGGCGAGCTGCCTGTCGGCGACCTTCACACTCGCAAGCGTTCCTGTAGGACTGGCGGCGCGTGTATCACCGGCGAAGGGGAGATGCTATGGGAAGGACAAAGGAGGCTGCCATGATCGTCCCAGTTCGCAAGCGGTATAAAGTCGTCACCGAAAAGAATGTCCCGATGAAAACGCGCGACGGGGTGACCCTGTACGCCGATGTCATCCGTCCCGACTCGGCCGAGCGCTTTCCCGTCCTGCTGAGCCGTACGCCCTACGGCAAGCTGGCTGCGGCCGACCCCAACGGCCCCAACGCCTTGTACGCCCGCTACGGCTATGTGTCGGTCGTCCAGGACTGTCGGGGTCGCTTCGAGTCCGAGGGCGACTACGACACCATCTTTCAGGAGGCGGCCGACGGCTACGACGCGGTCGAGTGGTCGGCCAGGCTGCCGTGGTCAAACGGCCGGGTGGGCACGACCGGCCAGTCCTACCTGGGCCTGACCCAATACCTGATCGCCTGCAACGACCCCATGCCGCCGTCGCTCCAGTGCATGGCGCCGGTCTCGGCCTCGTCCGATTACCACGCCAGCTGGATCTATCACACCGGCGGAGTCTCCAAGTGGGGCTGGATGGTGCCCTACGCCCTGTTCAAGGGCCTGAACACGCTCGAGCGTCAGGGCCGCACAGACCTGGTCGAAAAGATGAAGGGCTATGTCGAAGGCGGCGATCCGGTCGGCCCGCGCATGACCCGCTGGGGCCTGAACGCCTTCACCCCGCTGACCGACGAATGGTACCGCCACCTGCCGATCAAGGACTGGGGCGAAATCCTCAAGGAAGCCGCCCCGTACATGGTCGAGCACATCGCCCAGGCCGACGACGGCGCCTACTGGCAGCGGGCCAACGTGAACCACTTCGCCGAAACCGTCACCACGCCCATGCTCCACGTCACCTCGTGGTATGACATCTTTGCCGAGGGTGGGCCGACCGCCTATCAGAGCATCAGCGCCAACAGCCGCTTTGAGGCGGCCCGGACCGGCCAGCGCCTGATCATCGGACCGTGGGGCCATCTGCTGCCCTACACCTCGCCAAGCTCACGCGGGGCCGGGGACATCGACTTTGGCCCCAACGCCCTGATCGACCTGAACGAGACCCTGCTGCGCTGGTTCGACTACTGGCTCAAAGACGTGGCCAACGGCATCATGGACGGGCCGCCGGTCAGCGTGTTCAGCCTGGGTGAGAACCGCTGGCAGCAGCTGGCCGACTGGCCGCCGCCCGCCATGCGCCAGGTGCGCTACTTCCTGCACAGCGACGGGGCGGCCAACAGCCTGAGCGGCAACGGCAGTCTGTCGAGCGTCCCGCCCAGCCAGGAGCCGGCCGATCAGTACACCTACGATCCCGACGATCCGGTCCCCTCGCTCGGCGGCAACAACCTGACCATCGATATGGGCGTGCAAGACCAGCGCCCGGTCGAAGAGCGCCGCGATGTCCTGGTCTATACCTCGGAGCCACTCAGCCAGCCGCTGGAGATCACCGGGCCGGTGACGGTCGAGCTGTGGGCCGCGTCTTCGGCGCGCGATACCGACTTCACCGCCAAACTCGTCGACGTCCACCCTGACGGCTATGCCCAGAATCTGCTCAACGGCATTATCCGGGCCCGCTATCGGGACTCGGCCACTAGCCCCCAGCTGATGGAGGCGGGCAACGCCTACCGCTTCACGATCGACCTGTGGGCGACCAGCAACGTCTTTCTGCCGGGCCATCGCATCAGGCTGGAGATCAGCTCCAGCCATTTTCCCGAGTTTGACCGCAACCTGAACACCGGCCAGCCGTTTGGCGAGGGCAGCCAGGGGATAGCCGCAGAGCAGACCGTATTCCACCAGGAGGACCGGCCGTCGTATATCGTGCTGCCGCTCATTCCCAGGTAGCGTCCCTCCGTGGGAGTGGCGCTGCACGCCCGGTTGAGCGCTGAACACCCGCCCAGACGAGAACCATGTGTGCTGGCTCGGCACTCTGGGCGGCCGTGGCCGCGGCGGCGGCCAGTGTCTTCTTTGGCGGGATGGTCTTCTGCACGCGGTTTGTCATCGATCAGACCGAGCCGCTGACACTGGCCTTCTTTCGCTTTGGCATCGGCTTCGTCTGCGTGGCTCCGGTGCTGATGCGGCACCAGCGGCCGCGCGTACAGCGGGCAGACTGGGGCGCCATCGCGGGCCTCGGCGTCCTCTTATACGCGCTGATGCCCATCCTGGTCGGCGCGGGGTTGCAGTTCAGCTACGCATCACGCGGCGCCCTGGCGCTCGCCTCGCAGCCCTTGTTGACCCTCCTGCTGGCCTGCTGGCGCGGCGAGGAGCGGCTCACGCCGGTCAAGCTGTTCGGCATCGCGCTGGCCACGGGCGGACTGGGACTCGCCCTCAGCGAGGGTCCCCCCCAGACCTCCTCAGCTCTGATATGGGCCGGGGATGCGCTGCTGTTCTGCGCGGCCCTGTGTATCGCCGTCTACAACGTCTACTCGCAGCCCCACCTCCAGCGCTATCCGGCCCCCGTGTTTACGGCGCTCAGCATGGGCCTCGGCGCCCTCAGCCTGGCTCCTTTTACCTTTGGTGTGGGCCTGGTCCAGGGCTGGCCAGCCTTCACTCCCTGGGGGTGGACGGCCGTGGTGTATATCGGCACGTTTGGGGGCGGGGTCGGCTATGCCTTATGGGTCTGGGCTCTGGCACATACCAGTCCCACCCGGGTGGCCATCTTCCTGACCCTCAATCCGCTGACCGCCACGCTGCTGGGCGGCGCTTTTCTGGACGAGCCGATTACCCCGCGCTTCGCCGGGGGCCTGTTGGCCGTGCTGGCCGGCATCGTGGCCGTTCACTATCCAGATCCCGGGCGGGCAGAATAGAGCAATTCACCATTATGTGTAGCCGTGTAGGTCGGGTTAGCCGTAGGCGTAACCCGACATCCCGCACTATCCAGATTCCGGGCGGGCGGGATAGTCGCTTCGAGCGGTCTTCAGGTGCAACACAGGTCCGGCTCATCGGCCGCGTGCCCGTGCCGCTCGGCCCGGAGTTGGCGCATGCCGTCGAACATCCGTTCAAGGTCGAGCGGCTGCCGAAGCTCGTGGCGGAATTCCTGGTACAGCCGCATGATGTTGGGCAGAATGCGCTCGGGCTCGCGCCAGCTGGCATACACCCCCAGCTTCACGTCCCGCGCGGCCTGCTCTTCGGTCATGCCCAGCCTGAAGCGCTTCTTGGCCTCGCGGCGCACCAGCGCCAGGTAGGCGCGCATCTCGCGCAGTTCCTTTTTGCCGCCGATCGGTCCGTGGCCGGGCACGATGGTCTCCACGTCCAGCTTGAGCAGCCGGTCGGCGACCTTGATCCAGTTGCCGACATGGCCCTGAAAGGCCAGCGGGGTGACGTAGTAAAAGGCCAGGTCGCCGGCGAACAGCAGCTTATCCTGGGGCAGGTAGACAAAGGCGTCGCCAAAGGTGTGGGCCGGTCCGAGGTGGCGTAGCTCGATCTCGCGCCCGGACTGATGAAAGACCAGCCGGTCCTCGAAAGTGACCGTGGGCGGTTTGGGCTTGAGCCGGGGAAACTCTTTGGCAAAACGCGGGATACGTTGCTGGTAGGCTTCGACCGCAATGCCGCTGCGGACCATCTCGTCCCGGCACGCGGTATGGCTGACGACCTCGGCCCCGCGGAACAGGAAGTTGCCGCCGCTGTGGTCGATATGGTGGTGGGTGTTCACCAGGCGTGAGACCGGCCGTCTGCTGAGCTTTCGGATGGCGGCCAGAAAGCGCCTGGTCATGGACGGCACCATCAGGGCGTCGACCGCCATGTTGCCGCCGCGGTCGAGCAGCAGCCCGGCGTTGCTGACCCCCAGTTCGCCGAAGGCCTGAATATAGGCGTAGACCTTGGGGGCGACCTCCTCGATGCCGGTCTTCCAGCCCGCCGGCGTAATGAAGTTGGTCTGGGTGATGCTCATGTCGCCATCCTTGTGTCGCGCCCTAGGCGGGGGGGACGCGGCCGGGCTCACAGATTGAACAGCCGGGCCGCGTTGCGGTTGAAGATGTTCTGCTTCAGGTCCTCGGAGATGTCGGTCCGCTCGCGTAAGACCTTGACCGAGTCGGGACAGATGCAGTCCCAGTGCGAGTAGTCGGAGGCGTAGATCAGCCGCTCTTCGCCGATCATCTGGGCGACATACGGAATCGTCGTCTCCTCCGGCTCAACCGCGTAAAAACAGTTCTCGCTCTTCAGCCAGTCGAGCGGGTCGCGGCGCTGCCACGGGGTCTGGTGCGGCAACAGCTCGTAGTGCTCGTGCAGCCGGTCCATCAGCCACGGCACCCAGCCGGCCCCGGCCTCCATAAAGGCGACCTTGAGTTTGGGAAAGCGCTCCAGAATCCCGCCGGCCACGAACGAGGCTGCGGCCAGCATGGAGTCGAGCGGATAAAAGGCGTGTTTGAAGACATAGCGGTCAAAGCGGTCGATCCCGGCCGAGTTGGTCGAGATGATGTGGACACAGATCGGCACGTCCAGCCCCTGGGCTTCCTCCCAGATCGGATCAAAGGTTTCTTCGTGCAGCAGCCGGCCGCCAAAATTGGTCAGCACCTGCACGCCGATCATACCCAGCTGTTCAACCGCCCGCCGGATCTCTTTGCGGGCCGCCTGGGGGTCCTGCATGGGGATCATGGCGATGCCCTTGAGCCGCTCGGGATACGGCCGGCAGTATTCGGCCAGCCAGTCGTTATAGGCGCTCGACACCGCTGCGGCCAGCCCGCCGTCCTCGATAGACGCGGCCGCTCCCAGCCCGACAAAGGTGCCGAACAGGGCGGCGATATCAATGCCCTCGTGGTCCATGTCGGGAATGCGTTTATGCGGGTCCTGCATGCCTTCCCGATCCCAGCCCCACTGATGGGCCGGCTTCTTGGGCTCGGGCCACATG
>JAAXHF010000669.1 GCA_012271025.1 Deltaproteobacteria bacterium
TCGCTGCTGATGAATCTTGCCCCCAATCCGTTCTCACTAGCGGATATGGTGAACTGGATGCTGGGCTCGGTCGCCAACCGCAGCGCCGACGATCTGGCCCTCGCCCTGCCGTTCCTGGCCGTTGGCTTGGCCGTGTTGTTCGTGACCCGACGGGGTCTGTCGGCACTCACTCTGGGTGAGGAAGCTGCGGCCGGCGTGGGCCTCAACCTGCGCCGGCAGCGTCTGGCGGTCGTGTTGGGCACCGGACTGGCCACTGGCGCGGCGGTCGCCATCGCCGGAACCATCGGCTTTGTCGGCATCATTGCGCCGCACCTGGTGCGTCCCCGTGTCGATCACGACCCGGCGCGCAGCCTGCTGCCCTCGGCCCTGCTGGCCGGGGTGATTCTGGAGTTGGCCGACATCGGGGTTCGCCTGCTACCGACCGACTCAGAGCTGAAGCTGGGTGTGGTGGCCGCCCTGATCGGCGCGCCGGCCTTTGTGTGGATCACCCTGCAGCGGAGGGCGGTTCGTGACTGAGCTGTGCGCCAGCGCGGTGACGGTCAGGGTCGGCCGGGCGACGCTGGTGAATGCGGCGTCCTGCCGTCTGCGGTCCGGCGAACTGGTCGCCCTGCTCGGGCCTAACGGCGCGGGCAAAACCACCCTGCTGCGCGCCACTCTGGGGCTCATACGGCTGTCGGCAGGGGCGGCAAGCCTGGACGGTCGGCCGACGGCAAAACTCTCGCCCACGGAACGCGCCCGCCGGGTGGGCTATCTGCCCCAGGTCCGTCCGCTGGCCTGGCCCAACACTGTGCGTGACGTGGTCGCGCTGGGACGCTTCGCCCACGGCGCGGCGCTCGGGCGCCTGCGCGCCGCAGACGCCGAGGCGGTTGACCGCGCAGTGGCCGCCTGCGACCTGCTTGACCTGGCCCAGCGCCGGACCGACACCCTGTCTGGCGGCGAACTCGCCCGCGTTCACTGCGCCCGAGCCTTTGCCGCCGAAGCCCCGCTGCTGGTTGCCGACGAGCCGACCGCCTCGCTCGACCTGCGCCACCAGTTCCAGGTCATGGACCTGCTGCGGCGCTTTGCCGACGCGGGCGGCGGCGTGCTGGTCGTGCTGCACGACATCGGGCTGGCCGTTCGCTTCGCCGACCGGCTGGTGTGGATGAAGGACGGTGTCGTGCTGGCCGACGGTTCGCCCCAGGAGACCCTGACCGCCGACCGCATTCGGACGGTCTACGGGGTATGCGCACGGGTTGAGCGGCACGGCGCCGAGTGGGCCGTGCAGATCGAAGAGGTGGCCTGAGCGTGGCGTCCTCGGCTCTCATGTTGGGCGCGTTTGTGCTCGAAGCCGCCTGCGGCTGGCCCGACTGGCTGTACCGCCGCATCCGCCACCCGGTGGTCTGGATTGGCGCCCTGATCTCGGGGCTCGAAACGGCCCTGAATCTGGACCGCTTTCCTTCTGCCGCGCGCCGAGTGCTCGGCCTGCTGACCGCACTCATTGTTGTCGGCGCAGCCACCCTGTCCGCCTGCCTCCTGGTTGCCCTTCTGCCACAGACGCTGGTCGGTTTCGCCGTGGAAGTGATAATAGCCTCTAGTCTCCTGGCCAGCCGCAGTCTGTATTGTCACGTCCTGTACGTGGTCCAGCACCTGGAACGCGGCGACCTGGCGGGTGCCCGGCAGGCTGTCGGCCGCATCGTCGGCCGTGACCCCGCCCGGCTCGACAGCGCGGGTGTCGCGCGTGCCAGCCTGGAGAGTCTGGCCGAGAACGCCTCTGACGGTGTAGTCGCGCCGCTGTTCTGGGGCAGTCTGTTCGGCCTGCCGGGGCTGGCAGCCTATAAGGCTATCAATACGCTGGATTCCATGCTCGGCCACCGGACCGCACGCCTGGAGGCCTTCGGCGGTTTCGCCGCCCGGCTCGACGATGTGGCGAACCTCATTCCGGCCCGGCTCACCGGCGGCTTGATTGCGCTGGTCAGCCTCAGGTCTGCTGCGGTTCGCGTTATGCTCCGCGACGCCCGCCGCCACCGCTCGCCCAACGCCGGCTGGCCTGAGAGCGCTATGGCCGGGGCGCTCGGCATCCGGCTGGGTGGCCCGCGTGTGTATGTGGGGGAGCTGGTCGGCGAGCCCTGGCTCAACGCGGCCGCCTCCGATCCTGGGCCGGAGGACGCCCGGCGTGGCCTGCACCTCTATGTGCGGACCCTGGTGTTCGTCGGGCTGGGACTGTTCATCCTGTTCCTCCTGGCAGTCGGCGGAGGCGCGTCATGAGGCTGGACGGGTTCGTCCACGGCGGGGCGTTCGACCTCATGCGCGCCCGCTTCCCCCAGGCGCCGGAGCCCTGGATCGACCTGTCTACCGGAATCAACCCCTGGCCGTATCCGGTTGGCAGCCCGTTGCCGGAGACCCTCCAGCGTTTGCCGAGTGTGACTGCGACCGCAGCCTGCCGGGAAGCCATGGCGGCGGCATTTGGCGCGCCTGCGGCGTGTGTCCTGCCCGCGCCGGGCAGCGAGCTGCTGATCCGTCTGCTGCCGGTACTGCTCCGGCCCCGGCCCGGGGCGCGGGTGGCCGTTGCCCGGCCGAGCTTTGCCGACCATGCCGAGGTGTGGCGAGCCTCGGGGTATCGGGTCGTCGAAACATCCGACCCTCTGGATGCCCTGACCACGGCCGACTTGGTCGTCCTGTGCAACCCGAACAATCCGGACGGCCGGGTCTGGAAACCGGCCCGGCTTGAGGCGGCGCGGGCGGCCCTGGCCGCAAAGGGCGGCTGGCTGATTGTTGATGAAGCCTATGCCGATGTACGGCCAGATCTGTCGCTGGCGGCTAGCGGCGGACGACCAGGGCTCATACTCCTGCGCTCGTTCGGTAAGTTCTTCGGCCTGCCGGGACTGCGGCTTGGGGCGCTGATTGCGCCGCCGGACACCGTGGAAACGGCCCGTGCGTGTCTGGGCGTGTGGAGCGTCTCCGGTCCGGCCCTGGCTGCGGGAGCGCGGGCCTACCGGGACGCCGGCTGGCAGCGGGCCTCCCGTCAGCGGCTGGCCACGGCGCGGGCGCGTCTGGACGCGGTGCTGAACGCGGCCGGGCTGCGGGTGGTGGGCGGCACCGACCTCTTCCGCTTCGTTGAGGTGGACGCCGCCGGCAGGGTCTGGCAGCGTTTGGCCGAGCGTGGGATCTTCGTTCGCGGCTTTGACTGGAGCCGAAACCGGCTGCGTATCGGCCTCCCGCCCGATGCGGCTGCGGAGGCGCGCCTCAGCCGGGCGCTGCTCGCCGGCTGAGCTTTCGGCGGCCGGCTCAGAACTCGGCCCGGAAGCCGGCCAGAAAGGTCGTTTCTGCGGACGAGAAGTACAACACCTCTTGATAGTCGGCGTCAAACAGATTGTTGACCTTGCCCTCCAGGGTCAGGGAACGGATGCCCCAGCGGTCCTCGAACAGCAGGTATGACAGAGCCAGGTCGGCCCGCTCGTAGCCGTCGTGCAGGGCGCCGCGCCGCTCGGTGACATTGCCTTTGATGTACAGGTGAAAGTTGGCGTTCAGGCGCTCGCCGGCGTAGTTCAGGGTGAAGGAGCCCACGT
This sequence comes from Deltaproteobacteria bacterium, assembly GCA_012271025.1. The sequence goes on from JAAXHF010000669.1 coordinate 3,546, forward strand.
GCTTGGGCCGCCGGACCAGGGGCTCGCCCTGCCTGAAGGACCCGAAGCCGTCGTTTCCGGCGTTGTCCAGCACCTCGGTTTCCAGGTAGGTATACGCGCCACGCACCGAGAATCCGTAGGGCAGGCCGGCGGACGTCCCGACCTCAAGCCCACGGCTGCGGACGCGGTACACGTTCACGTAATTCGAGGCCAGTTCGGGCGCAAAGGTATACGCAATCAGGTTTTTGTATTCGGTCGAAAAATAGGTCAGGTTCAGCTGCGCGTCCAAGACGCCCAGGCTCAAGGGCTGGTCGAGGCCGATTTCCCAGCTCTCGGACTCTTCGGCCTCCAGGTCGGGGTTGCCGCGGGAAAACGCGGTATCGACGTTCTGAGCGAAAGTGGCCGCCTTGATGCCCTGACTGTAGCCTCCGCGCAGTTTGGTGTTGAGGCCGGGAATAATCAGGGCGGCCGAGACTCGGGGACTGAGGTGCGTTCCATACGTGACCGCGTCGTCGAGGCGGAAGCCGGACGTGACGAACAGCATCTCGCGCCACGCCAGGTGCAGCTGAGAGTAGAACGCCTGAGCGTTGCGGCTGCCGCTGGGCCCATTCTTCTGGCTGTAGTGCTCGTCTTCGACATAGCCGCCGATGGTAAAGGTCGGCGTTACGCCGAGGGTCATGGGCAGGAAAAAATCGGACGAATAGTCGGCCGACAGCCGGTACTCGCTGTTGATGGTCAGCGAGCCCAGCCCGTCGCAATCGTTCCAGGTCGCGGCGTCGTCATCCCGGCAGTCAATGCTGCCGTCTTCCGGGTCACGATAGGTGAACCATTCGTACACCACTCCCAGCTGCAAATTATGCCTCCACCACGGGGTGGGCTGATAGGTGACCCGCGGTCCGAGAATGAGGCGGCGGTTGTCGCTGGTCGCCCGAGGGTCCAGGCCGTTCCCCTGCCGGTCGAGAATATCACCGCTGCTGGTGGGAACGCGAAAGCGGCTGTCGATGTAGCGTAGGGTGGTGGTCAGGCGCAGGTCGTCACCTGGGTCAAGGTCGAAGCGGGACGCCACGGTCGTGCTGCCGTAGTCGTTGTTGATCGGCAGGATGCCCCCGCTGTCAACCCGCCCGACGGCCACGTTATAGCCGTACAAGGCCGTCCCGCCGGACAGGCTGAAACGTTCCTCAAAGGTGTCGGGGTTGCCCGCCCGGAAGCCCAGTGTGGCGCGCGCCGGTCCCTGCCCGCGTGGCGTCAGGAGTTGGATGACCGAACTCATGGCGTCAGAACCGTACAGGGCGCTCTGCGGGCCGCGCACCACCTCGATACGACCCACGCCCAGCGTCGTGACATCATTAAACTTGAAGCTGCCCCCGGCTCGGTTGACCTTGACCCCGTCAATCAGGATCAGGTTGTGGTCGGACTCACCCCCGCGCGTAAAAAGCGAGGTCCTGGCACCCCGACTACCGGTCTGGACGAGGGTGAAACCCGGCACCTCGCGCAGCTGCTCGAACAGGTCGGTTGTCTGGCGCCGGGTGATGTCTTGCTGGGTCACGACCGTCACCGCATTTGACGCCTGCGAGAGGGGTTCTTCCAGCTTGGAGGCGGTGACGATTATGGGATCCAGCACGGTGGTTGGCGCGGACCGCAGGCGAGGCCGCGGCGTCTCGTCGGTTGGAGCAGATGATTCTGAGGTGGACTGTGCCTGGGCTGAGACGGCTGGACCGCCTGTCTGCCAGACCAGGAACGCTGCGGCCAGAACGGATACACACTGCGAGAACTTTCCCATCTTCCCTCCCCGGGGACGCCTTCCGTTCGGAGAGAGGAGGACTGGGGGGGCGGAACACAGGGTGTGGAGACGACTGGAAGCCTGCCAGGCTGAGTGCCTGTGCGGCGGATATCCAGAGCGGGAGCACGCTGTAACCCTTCTCCCTCCGCGGAGAGGCTGGTTCGTGGCTTCAGGCAGGTCTCCTGGCTTAGGGGTTCGGGGGCGTACGCCCCAACGCCCGTCCTCGGCCTTCCCACCGGCTTGCACCGGCAGTGACATGATCGAGACGGGCTCCCCCATCACAGTGGCGGGACCGCGCCGGCTTCGCACCGGCTTCCCTTTTCACCCTGTATGGGTACCTCAAGCGCTGTTCGGGGCCTGTGGTATCGGAGGGCCGTCGCATTGTCAAGCACGCGCCCGGCATTCTTGCCGGAGAGGACCTGAGTTGGTATGGGAAGCCGCTGTAGGCAAGGAAAAGGAGGGAGAACAATGGAAAGAGGTAGAATCTGGCTGCTTGCCCTGCTCGCTCTGCTGCTGACGGCGTCGGCAGTCCGGGCGGACACAATCACGGCGTTCTTGGACAACCCGCCCGACCATACCGGTATTGCCGGGATCGGGACGATCAATGGCTGGGCGTTTGCGACGAACGGCGCTGACGTGACTGTCTATCTGCGTATCGACGGGACCACCCAGGAAGATTCCATCATTCCGTGCTGTAGCCCGCGCGCAGACGTGCAGATGGCGGTGGAGGGTGCGCCCCTCGACACCAGCTACTCCGGTGTCTTCAACTATGCCCTGCTGAGCCCCGGTGAGCATACCGTTGGTGTCGAAATCCGGGCTGAGGGCTGCGAGCCGGTTACGCTTGAGCACACTGTCAGTGTCGCAAAGCTCGGCAATGTCGAGGTCGTCGAAAACTTCAGCCTGGAGGAAGCCTGGACCGGTGTCGATGCTCTCAGCAACGACATGCTGATCATCAACGCGACGACCGGGACCGACATGGACACCTCGGCCAATCTGCGGGTTCGCTATTCTCTGTCCGCCCAGAACACCGGCATCATCGAAGCCTATACCGAGGATGAAACAACCGCTGAGACCCTGCACGCGGTGCAGGAAATTTTGAACGAGCGCTGTCTTCCCTGCCATTCGAGCGCTAACGAGGCAGGTCGCCCTCGCGCCGGGCTGGATTTAAGCGAAGGCAACATGCCGGGCAGTACAATCGCCGTCAGAAGCCATCAACTGGCCGACACCTTTCTCGTCAACCCGGGTCACCCGGATGCGAGCTATCTGGTGGAAAAGATAAGCTCGGATTCACCGTCTCGCGGCGGGCGCATGCCCCAGGATATGCCGCCTCTGCCCGATGAGGAGATTGAGACCATTCGGAACTGGGTTCTCGGCGGCGCGCTCATTCCGGCCGACTTTGCCGGCCATGATGAGGATGACGACCACGACCACGAGCACGACCATGAGGCCGATCACGACGATGATTCAGGTCATGACCACGGTTAGAAAACGAACAGCTGCGTAGAGCGGATTAGCGAAGCGTAATCCGACAGGCACGGCTATCACAAAGGATGAAATCGGGAGACAGGCCATGACGCGAGTAAGGACCCATCCCGGTCCGGGTACTGCGGACAGAGCTGGAAGCGACTGGCGAAAGCCGACGCTCGACGAGCGGCTGAAGGACCTCGAACGTAGCGGCTCCCTGGTTCGTTCGGCCCTCCCGAGGAGGACGTTCGGGCCGGTTGAACGACGGCCTGGCGCGCTATCGCGGTTTCTCGCAGAGCGCGGCGAATGAGCATCGCGTACGTTGACACCTCGGTGTTGGATGAAATCGGGAGGCAGGCCATGACGCGAGTAAAGACACATCCCGGTCGGGTACTGCGGGCGGAACTGGCAGCACGGGGCATGAGCGCAAACCGGCTTGCACTCGCCATCCGCGTCCCGGCAAACCGAATTACCGCCATCCTGCGGGGCGAACGGGCGGTCACGGCCGAGACTGCCGTGCGCCTCGGCCGCTACCTTGGAACCGGCCCGGCATTCTGGATGAACCTGCAAAGCGGGTACGACATCTCGGTCGTGGAGAGCGTAAAAGGACGCGTGATCGAAGACGAGGTACCGGCTGCGGTTTCGTGACGCTGCTGCTACGGGAGTGATGACGATGAGGGCGCAGTCCCTTCGCCTGGGCGAACGTAACCATGTCAAGAAGCCATTGCTTGAGCAGAGGCACGGCCTGGGCTGGGAGATCTTCGGGCAGAGGAATGCTGTCGGCGGCTGACTCGCTCAGCGGCCGACGTAATCCTCGAACTTGGGCGTCTTGCTCTCCTGCCACAGGTCAACCAGCCGCTTGGGGATGAGCGTCGTCACCCGGTCGCGTGAGCCCCGAAACCAGCGATGATTTCTGCAACACTGTACGTTTTAGGCAGCTTTCAAGGTCATTACGTAGCTATCAGGGAGATTGGCATAGAGTACGGCGTTTTAAGGACAATTATTGACTTTTACGTACAAGAACGTCATAATGAGGTTGCCGAGGGAAGGCACCCCCATGAGTCAAAAACGTGCTAAGATAACGGTTCTACTGGATCGCGAGGAGTTTGAGCGCTTCGACGCCTACTGTGAACAGGAAGGCTTCAAAAAGAGCACCTTGATCGCTCGCTTGATTCGTAACTACCTAAACGAGACCCAGTTTAATCTCCCACCTCCAGCTTCTCTCTATAAGAATCCTGACGAGGGGCGATGATGAAATCGGATACGTCTCTCTCAGAGAAATTGTGGGAAGCGCTCAACCAGTTCAAGCGTATTGACTGGACCTTCGCAGATGCCAAGACAAACACGGGACTGCATGGAATCCATCCATATCCGGCGAAGTTCGTCCCACAGATTCCTCAGCACCTGCTTGAGTTATTTCATCCAGTGGTTCGAGCACCAGTACTTGATCCGTTTTGTGGGTCCGGGACAACACTCGTCGAATGCCAAGCGCTGGGGATCCCCTCGTTCGGGATTGACCTGAATCCTGTCGCTGTCTTGGTCTCGAAGGTAAAGACTGATCCTCCAGACCGGGAGATCGTTACTGCCGCCACCCAGATAGCAGAAACGGCCTCTGCTATCACTGGTGACGCGCTCCCTGATATCCCACGTCTGGACCATTGGTTTACCTCCGGGGCTGCGACGGCTCTAACCAAACTGATCCGTGTCCTGGCGGAGCTTTCTGATGGTCGGGTTCAAAACGCCTTGCTTGTCGCATTATCTCGGATCATTGTTCGAGTGTCGCGCCAGGATAGCGACACTCGTTATGCTGCGGTTGACCGCACTGTCGAAGAAGCTGATGTATATGCGTTATTCCTTGAATCTGCACGGATTCTTGACAACACCTTCCGGACGGCGCATGGGAACCTGTTCCGTCAGACGGCAGTGAGCGGCGTTCTTACTAAGGACATTCTGGCCGTTGAGCCTAATGACTTGCCACACAGGTTCGGGCTCATCATCACATCTCCACCCTATCCGAACGCCTATGAATACTGGCTTTACCACAAGTACCGCATGTATTGGTTAGGAGAAGATCCGATAGCAGTTCGGAAGGCCGAGATTGGAGCGCGTCCTCACTATTTCAAGCGAGATCCAGCTACTGCGGATGACTTTCGCAAACAGATGGCTCGGTGCTTTGGGCTCTTCCGAAAGATAACACTCCCTTCTTCTCTCATCTGCATGGTTGTCGGTAGGTCTATCATCAGGGGCGAAGTTATTGACAATGGAGCGCTTGTCCGTACGGCGGCAGACGAGCATGGTTTTCAACATCTTGCATCGGCAACGCGTAAGATTCCTAGCACCCGTAAGGCATTCAATCCTGCACACGGAACTATTAGCACCGAAACGCTCTTGGTCTTCTTGCGGAAGGAACTATGACCGTTCTAAGCATGAGATTTCATCAATACAAATACTTCCCGTATGAACGTCATCTCGCGGAGTTAGAGGTAAAGAGATTGCTAGGGGTCGCGCCCAGCGAAGTCGATGGCTCACTGCAGGCGCAGACACTGAATGGCGTCGACGTCCATACACTGCAACGATTCACATACTTTCAGGACATCGTTGTTGCAGACGGAGCCACAGTGGTTCCTCAGCAAGCTCGGCTTGAGGCTAGCGCTACTAAACACGGCGACCCTCGCCGACTACGTCGACAGAGTACGCGGTACTCTGCACACGGGCTGCACGAGTACCGTGGAAAATTTAATCCGCAAATTGTCCGGGCCATGATAAACCTTTTTGAGCTGGAGGCTGGCGATCGTATCTGGGACCCCTTCTGTGGTAGTGGTACTGTGCTCCTTGAAGCGCTGCACCAGGGCTTGAGCGCCGTTGGTGTGGATTTGAACCCACTTGCTGTTGCTATCACGAATGCGAAACTTGCGGCTGTAAGGGCTCGTCCCGACACCCTGAAGCACGCGGCCGACATGATAGCGGAACGAATTCAAACTCGTTCAATGTGGCTGACAGGGGAGTCTCCGGATGATGAGGAAATCAAAGAGTCTCTGGGGAGGAATTGGCTAGAGCAATTCCGATGCTCAGACTATCTTGTGCGCTGGTTCCCGATCCCGGTTCTCGCGCAGTTTGTGGTCATCTTGGACGCAATCAATGAAGTGGCGCCTACCTCCCTTCGTAACGTGTTTCGCATCATCCTCAGCGATATTGCACGGGACGTTTCCTGGCAAGACCCAGGCGATCTGCGCATCCGCCGTCGGAGGGACCCGGCGCCGAGCTATCCAGCAATACAGGCTTTCCTCGCAACCTTGCAGGCTCGCGTAGACGCAGTGACAGCGGCCCGCGAACATCTGCCTTCTCATAAAGGATGGCAACGAGCGTTCGAGGGGGATAGCAGTGACATTCAGACCTTGAAGCGAAGTGCGCGCAAGTTTCTTGACGAGGGGGTAGACTGCGTGCTCAGCAGTCCACCTTACGCCACAGCCCTGCCTTATATCGATACTCAACGACTAAGTATCGCACTCTTCGGTCTGGCTACTGCCCAGGAGATCCATCAACTAGATTCGGCTCTCATAGGCAGCAGGGAAGTTTCGACGCGAGAGAGACGTGCTCTTGAGGAATCCATCAACGACAATCAAGCCCATGTCGTGTGCGACGTATGGAGGCTCTGCAAGATGTTGAAGGACGCATATGCCCCAGGCAATGACGGCTTCCGGCGTCAGAATATGCCAGCGGTCGTCTATCGCTACTTCTCTGGAATGACTCGGGCTATGGAAGTGGCCAAGTGGCATCTAAGGAAAGGCGGTTGGCTGGCCTTTATCGTTGGTCCTAATCGAACATCGTTAGGTGGTGAGGAGTTCTTAATCGACACCCCAACTTTGCTTGCCGCGACTGGCGAACACATCGGACTAAAACTGATAGAGATGCACGAACTGAATACATATAGGCGCTACGACATTCATAGCCACAACTCTATACGTGAAGAACAGCTTCTCGTTATGCGGCGACCATAGGATTTCGCGCGCAGATGCGAGAGATGTCGGATTCTTCCAGGGGCTCATGAGGTGATGTGAACCGAATAGAAGTCATGGGCCATACCCATAGCGGTGCTGCGGTCGCTTGTATCGTAGATACCGGACGTAGTCGTTGTACTCCGGATCGTGTCTGGTTAGCAGCTGAACCAAAAATGTGTGGTTCCCGCCAGCAGGGAGACGTTCAAGCACAACCAAGGAGTCTGTACGGAAGCCGCTAGGTGTCGCATCGACCAAAGTCGCTCGCGGGCCGATTCTCAATCGGTGCTCTGCCGCATGTCCGGGTCGTTGTTGGCGGTGCCAGAGAACGATGTCGACTTCGACGCCCGAGCTAGAAGTCGAAGATGATCGAAGAACTCCCTTGCTGGCCCATTCGAGTCGCTTGCGTTGGCGGACGACGGAACTATATTCGTCCGGCCATCCCCAAAAGGTCGGCATGGCATTGCGCGCGGTCTTCCCTATATCCCATTCGGCGGTGCCAGGTGTGTTGCCTCGAAGCTTGTTCACATCGTTCTGGGTCAACGTGCGGACATAGAACTGTTCTGTCGGATGGGCGACAGTCTGATCTGGTTCCCTTGCTAGGATGAGAGGTTCGGAACTGGTCCTAGTTTTGTCCACTTCGCCGAAACTTATTTCCAGCTGCGGAAGGCTGAATGAAGGAAGAGGAGGGGGAGGTGCCTCTGGTCGCTGACGACGCTGGCCGCGGCGGGCAGCGTCTCTGCTGCCTTGCAAGCGTCTCTGATCTAACTCTCGCTCAGTCGAGAGATATTTGTCTCGAAGTAGATCGCGGATTCGTTCGTCCGTTCTGATCTGCTCGCAGAAGGGCGAAGTAAGCAGCCCTTCTACTTGTTGGACGACCGAATTGTACACTATCATGTCCGCCGGCTGCAGAGCCGGCTGCAACCTTAGAGCCAGATTCCCTTCGATGTTCTGGAAAAGGCCGCCACCAGTGAGGTTTGACGATCCCACAAGAAGAGCAGCATCGGATGGCGGCGAATCGCCACTATCGAACAGGTAGACCTTTGGGTGGAACGTCTGGCGGTGATGCTTATGGTAGACAAAGACCCGACGTGAGAACGTGCGAAGAAGCGCGAGCGCTTCGGCACTCGTTCCGCGACCGGCCATCCCAACCACCACATCGACGTTACGCAGTTGCTCCGCTAGTGCCGAATAGAGAAGACCGACTTCAGATCGACGCGCCCACGCGACGATAATGAACCCATTGCAGAGATCGAACTGCATTGGTACTTCACGCAGAAAGTCAAGGGCTGGGCTACTTGGCCCAAGAATGAATGGCATCAGTTTCTCGCTAGAGCCTGTTAGGAACTTCTGAAAATCTTCTGGTTTTATTCAAGTTTTTCACGGACTGCCACAAAGTAGCCGCTGCGGCAGAGCCTGTCAGTAAGCGATTTCTCCGAGGCAAGTGAATCGTAGTAAAAAAGCGGATAACACTTCCTAGTCTGCGAACATCTCCCGTAACACGCTCAAAGCCTTGGACAAGGTCACAGGAGTCAAGCGCCCAAGACGGCGGACAAGTCGTCTGCGGTCTACAGCCCGGAGTTGGTCCAGCACGATGAAACCGGCAGTCTTCTGGAACCGGCAGACGATACGGAAGGGGTAGGGATGACCGCCAGTCGTCATGGGTGCGACCAGAAAAGTGCTCAAGGAGGTGTTCAGTTCATCCGGCGAGACAACTGCGCATGGTCGCATCTTTCTGATCTCTTGGCCCCGAGTTGGATCGAGCGCCACTAGGTAGACATCGCCGCGCCGAGGAGCGCTCATTCTCACTCCCACTCAGATTCATCGAAGTCGGATGGACCCGGTTCGTCAAGCAGGCCGTCTTCTCCCCTGGCCCGAAGCTTTTGTGCGGCTTTCTCCCAGCCGGCTCGTGGTCTTGAAGCTCCTTCGATGAGGAGACCTGACTCGACAACGCGGAGCTGAACCTCGTCCTCTAAGCCCGCCTCCTCAATAAGGGGCTTTGGGATGCAGACCCCCAAAGACTTCCCGATCCGTACGATCTTGGTCTTCATGGCCCTTTACGCTCTCCAGGGGGATGAATGCACGGGCTACGGCTCGCTCAGCGGCCGACGTAATCCTCGAACTTGGGCGTTTTGCTCTCCTGCCACAGATCGACCAGCCGCTTGGGGATGAGCGTCGTCACCCGGTCGCGCGAGCCCCGAAACCAGTTGCTGATGCCCGGCAGGCTCCACACGTAGTGCTCCAACTCGGCCTTGACCTCGTCAACGAACTGCTGGACCGCCTCACCACGCACCTCCAGGCGTGCCCACTTGTTCTCGAACATGGCCCGCAGGCACTCGACGATGTAGCCGATCTGGCACTCGGCAAAAAAGATGCCGCTGCCGCCGTGGCCGGGCGTGCCGTTGGGACCCGGGGTGATGAACAGGTTGGGGCAGTGTTCGAGCGCCATGCCCTGGTAGGTTTCGAGCCTGTCGTCGAGCAGGGCGCGCACATCGATCCCGTTGCGGCCGCTGATCTGAATCGGCCACAGCACCTTGCCGGTGTCGAAGCCGGTGGCAAAGACAATGATATCGACCACCTCATGGCCGTCGGCGGTGGTGATGCCGTCGGCCGTGATGCGCTCAATCGGCGTATCGGTCAGCTGCACGTTGTCGCGCCGCAGGGCCTGATACCAGCCGTTGTCAAGCAATAGCCGCTTGCCGTAGGGCGGATACTGGGGCAGCACCTTTTCGACCAGCTCCGGCCTGTCGCCGATCTGGGCCTTGACATACTCGGTCATCTGACCCCGCAGCTTGTCGTTGGCCGCGTTGACCGAACGTTCCGGGTAGGGCCAGTCGGGGTCGATGCGCAGGGTCGGCAGGATGGAATCGCCGATCTGCCAGAACTGGCGGAAGCGGAACCACGACAGATAGGTCGGGATCTTGTCGATCAGCAGGCGCTCGGTGCCCGACAGGGCTTTGCCGTACTGGGGGTGGGACAGCATCCAGTGCGGGGTGCGTTGGTAGATCAGCACCTCACGGGTCTGGGGCGCAATGGCCGGCACGATCTGGTTGGCGCTGGCCCCGGTGCCGATGACCGCCACCCGCTTGTCGGTCAGATCGACCTCGTGGTCCCAGTGGGTGGAGTGGAACGACGGGCCCGCAAAGGCGTCCACACCCTCAATCTGGGGCCATTTTGGGATCCGCAGCAGACCGGTCGCGCCGATCACAAAATTGGCCCTGAGGCGCTCGGTCGAGCCGTCGCCGCGGCGCAGGTCCAGCTCCCACACCGCGTCTGCGTCGTTCCAGCTCATGGTTTCGACCGCAGTGTTGCACTGCAGGCGATCCCCAAAGCTGCGCTCGGCAACGATCTGCTTGACATATTTCAGCAGCTCGGGCTGATGACTGAAGTGCTCCGGCCAGCCCATGTCGGGCGCAAAGGAGTAGGAGTACAACAGGCTGGGCGTATCCACCCGACAGCCCGGATAGCTGTTCTGCCACCAGGTGCCGCCCAGCTCGGGGTTTTTTTCGAGAATCGTGAACGACGATAGGCCGAGTTCTTCGAGTCTGAGGCCGGCCAGGACGCCGGTCACCCCGGCGCCGATAATCACCACCTTGAAGTCGGCCGGCGGCGTGAGCGGCGCAACCTGCGCCTGCGGGCCGAGCCCCATCTGTTCGCGCGCCATGGGGCCGTACTCGGGGGCGACCGGCATGCCGGCGGCCAGGTTCATGGCTGCCTGCAAGACCTCGTCGCTCGGCGGTCCGGCCGTTTTCTGGCCCGACAGATAGGCCGGCAACAGCTCGGCCGCCTTGCGCTCAATCTGGGCTCGGTCGCGCAGGTCGGGAACGGCCTGCGGATCGTCGGCCAGGTGGGTCACGACTGCCGCCAGGGTGCGTCTGTCAGCCTGTTCGAGCAGGGACGGAATATCAATATCGGTGCTGGTCGTCATGGCGGCAGCCTACAAGAACCGGGTTGCCTTGTCCAGAAAGTCGCCGGACCGCCGCCAAGGGCTTACCAGGCGGGCTGAGAGGTGCTAGGCTCCGCACAGCGCCGAGGGGAGTGGGAGAGCTGGGTAGGGGCTGGGACAACCCGCCCGAGACACGATTTTCCTGCTTGGCAGGGCGGACGCTGATGACCGAGACATCAGTGTCCGCCTGTGGGAAGAAGGAGTTATGGCTGCAACGGAAACGAGGCGGACGCAGGAAGACGCCGAGGCCATCTGGGTCAAGTGCAGCGCCTGTCAGGACATTCTGTTCCGCAAGGAGGCCGAGCGGCGTCTGTTCGTATGCCCCAAGTGCAGGATGCATCTCAGGCTGACGGTCGAGCAACGCCTGTTCCTGGTGGCTGACCGCGGCTCGTTTGTCGAGCACGACGTTGACCTGTCGCCCAGCGACCCGCTCGGCTTCACCGACCGCAAACCCTATCCCCAGCGCATCGCCGACGCCCAGGCCAAGACGGGTCGAACCGAGGCGGTGGTGTGTGGGGTAGCAACGATTGAGGACCGGCCGGTGGCCCTGGGCCTGTTTGATTTTGCCTTTTCGGGCGGCAGCATGGGCACCGTGGTGGGCGAGAAGCTGACCCGGATTGTCGAGCACGCGGTGCAGGAACGCCTGCCGGTCATTTTCTTTTCCGCCTCGGGCGGCGCCCGCATGCAGGAGGGCGTCCTGTCCCTGATGCAAATGGCCAAGGTCAATACGGCCCTCAACCGGCTGCGGGCGGCCGGACTGCCGTATATCTCGGTCATGACCGATCCGACGACGGGCGGAGTGGCAGCCTCGCTGGGGATGATCGGCGATATCAATATTGCCGAACCCCAGGCCCTGATCGGCTTTGCCGGCCCGCGGGTGATTGAACAGACGATCCGCGAGACCCTGCCGCCGGGCTTTCAGCGGGCGGAGTTCCTGCTTGAGCACGGCATGCTGGACATGGTCGTGGAACGCAAGGATCTGCGTGGCGTGCTGGCACAACTGCTCGGCCTGCTGTGCGACTCCGTCTCGGACGACGCGGGTGAGGCCCCCGACCAGCCCTAGCCGGTCCGTTTGCTGACGTCCATGCTCAGTTACGCTCAGACCCTGGACTTCCTGTTTGACCGCGAGGTCGAGCGTATGCAGCTCGGGCTTGAGCGAGTGGAGCGCGCCCTGGCGCTGTGCGGCTCCCCCCACGCCCGCTTTCCCAGCCTGCACATTGCGGGGACGAACGGCAAAGGCTCGACCGCAGCCCTATTGCACGCCGTACTGAGAGCGGCGGGCTACCGGGTCGGCCTGTATACCTCACCCCATCTGCTCGACTTCTGCGAACGCATCCGTCTCGGCGACGGCTGGATTCGGCGACAGGACGTGGTTGACGGCGTGGCCTGGATTCGCTCCCGCCTCGGTCCGGCCCAGCTTGGGCTCACCCCGTTTGAGCTGATGACGCTGCTCGCCTTTGTGGCCTTTGCCCGCGCCGAGGTCGATATTGCGGTCGTTGAGGTCGGGCTCGGCGGACGTCTGGACGCGACCAACGTGCTGTCTCCGCTGGTGACGACGATTACCCAGATCGGACTCGACCACCAGGCCTACCTGGGCAGCGACCTGGCCCGGATTGCGGCCGAGAAGGGCGGCATCATCAAGCCCGGCGTCCCGGTCGTCGTCGGCCGCATGGAGGCCGACAGCCAGGCCGTGCTGATCGACATTGCGCGTCGGCGGGGCAGTCCGAGCCTGGTCTATGGTCGGGATTTTTGGGCTGAGGCCGGTTCGGGTCATTTTGGCTATCGGGGCCGAGCCTGGCAGTATGACGAGCTGCCGCTGGGGCTGGCCGGCGCCTTTCAGGTCGATAACGCGGCCGCCGCCCTGGCCAGCCTGGAATGCCTGACTACGGATTTTGCCGTCTCTGGCGCCCAGCTGTGCCACGGCTTGCGGCAGGTCGTCTGGCCGGGACGTTTCCAGATCGTTTCTGACCAGCCCCTGGTCATCCTCGACGGGGCGCACAACCCCCACGCGGTTGCCGCCCTGGTGTCGGCCCTGCCCGAGGTGCTCGGCGGGCGGCGGATCACGCTGCTGTTCGGGGTGATGGACGACAAGGACTGGCCGTCCATGGTCCCGCCACTGGCCCGCATTGCCGACCAGGCGGTTGTCACCCGGGTGCGCAATCCGCGTGCCGCAGACCCCCAGGCGGTGGCGGCCGCCTTTGCCGGGGCGTGTCCGACCCGGGTGTGCAGCGATGCGCGGGCCGCGTGTCAGCAGCTGCTCGACGGGGCGGACGCCGACACGGCTGTGGTCGTATGCGGCTCGCTGTTTCTGGTCGGCGAGGTGCTGCCCCTGTTTCCTTCGGCGCTGAGGGGGCAGAGCCGATGATTCGCCTGGCCTGCCTCATCGTCGTGCTGTGTCTGACCGGTCCGGTCCCGGTCTGGGGTCAGGCTGAGCCGAGCAGCAGCCAGCCGCTCGAGGTCGAGGCCGAGACGCTGGGCTATGAAGAGGACACCGATACCGTGACCGCCAGCGGAAACGTGGCGGTGACCAGGGGGGCGACCCGGGTTACGGCCGATTCGATCCGCTTCAACCGCACCACCAACCAGATCGACGCCCGGGGCAATGTCGTGGTCCGCAATCCGCGCGGCACAATCGAAGCCGAGGCGCTCCAGTTTGAAATGGAGGACGAAACCGGCCAGATCACAAACGGCACGGTCCGCCTGCCCAGCCATCAGTACACGATTACCGGCAAAAACTTGCAGAAGTCGCTCGGCCAGGCCTATCACGTTGACGACGGGACGATGACAACCTGTCAGTGCGATGAGCCCGAACAGGCCGACTGGACCGTCGGGGCTCAGACGCTCGACGTCGTCAGACGCGGCCGCGGGGTGGTCCGTGGCGGCACTCTCAGGGTCCGCAACGTGCCGGTGCTGTACCTGCCGTACGCCCTGTTTCCGGTCCAGACCGAGCGCCAGAGCGGCCTGCTGTTTCCCAACTACGGGTTTTCCAGCCGCCGCGGCTTCCAGTTCCAGCAGCCCCTGTACTGGGCGCTGAACAAAAGCCACGATGTCACCCTCACCGCGGATGTCGAGACCGCAGCCCGGTTCGGGCTGTTGGGCGAATACCGCTATGCCCTGAATCGCAACGCCGAGGGTCAGCTGACCGCCTCGTACTTTAACGAAAAGGTGGGCGGCGTGGCCTCGACCAGCTCACCCCGGCACCGCTGGAGCCTGACCGGCACGCATCGCCAGCGCCTGCCGTACGGGCTACAGGGCTACGGCGACTTCTTCTTTGTCAGCGACGACCGTTTTCTGCGCAACATGAACACGCCCTATTATGGCGGGCTGGACGATACCGATCTGCGCTCCCGGCGCTGGACGCGCTCCCGAGCCGGCGCGGTCAAGACCTGGCGCCACGCCCAGCTAAGGGCCGATACCTTCTACTTCCAGGATTTGCGCAACGAGGACGACTACGCCTTTCAGGTTCTGCCGACCCTGCGCTTTCGGACTCAGCGCTGGCTGTTGGGCGGTCGGGCCGAGGCCGGGCTCAATATCCAAGGGGCAAACTTCTACCGCCAGAAGGGCTACTACGGCCAGCGCCTCCACATCTCTCCGTGGCTGTCGGTGCCCTTCTCCCTGGGCGGCTATGCCTTTGGCTCGCTGAGCGCGATCGGCCATGAGACGGTCTATCACCTGGGTTCCCGGGAGTCGGTGTCGATGCAGGATCTGGGCCGGGCCGGCATGGACGGCCACCGCTTCAGCCCGGGCGGCGACCGCACCCGTGAGACCGTGCAGTTGCGGGCCGAGCTGGCCACGCGTGCGTCGCGGGTCTTCAGGCTGGGCTGGGGGCGCCTTCACAGCCTCAAGCATGTGGTTGAGCCGCACGTGTCCTACTCCTACAGCCCGGTCGTCGGCCAGGACGACCTGCCCCTGTTCGACGGCCTGGACCGGATCAATCGGCGCAGCCTGTTCGCCTACGGGGTGACCAACCGCCTGCTCGGAAAATTTACCTCCGGCTCCGACGCGGACGCCACACGGATACGCGAGCTGCTGCGCCTGACCATTACCCAGGCCTACGATCCGACCCGGCGCCTGCGCGGCGCGGGACCGGACAATTTCGGGCTGAGCGAAACCGCCCAGCACTTCTCGGACGTGGCCTTTGACGCGCGGTTCAGCCCCCTTTCCTTTCTCAGCATTCGGAGCGATACGGTCTACGATCTTGATCGGTCCGAGGTCACCGCAACCCGGGTTGCCGCCTTCGTCCGCGACCCCCGGCCTCTGCCGCGGTCGACGCCGGTGTTCCAGCAGCTGCAGCGCCGAACGACGCTGTACTTTTCCTACCGGGCCATTGCCGACCGCCTGCTCAGGGAGCTGAGCGCCAGCGTGGTGCTGCGCCTGACCGAGCACGTTTCGGCCGCCTATCGGACCCGCTATGACCTGAACGACGCCTCGTTCATTCGCAACGGCTATTACTTCCGGCTGCTGTCGCCCCAGAAATGCTGGGCGTTCGATTTCGGCGTGGTCGATAAGGTCAACCCGGACGAGGTCGAGTTCCGCTTTGCCATTACCCTGGTCGGGCTGAGTTCATTCGGACGCCAGATGTTCTGAGGTCGTCTGGCGCCCCTCTTGTTCCTCCCAGTCCCTGAACTGGTCGACGGTGCCGCCCCGCCACATGGGCACGCCGGTCCGGTAGGCGGCGCGGGCGATCATGTGGGCGCCAAGCGGGGCGGTGAGGAGCAGGAAGCCGAGGATCAGGCTCTCTTTGAGTCCGGGCGACAAGCCCAGAAAGCGGAAGTAGATCAGGGCTGCCAGCAGCACCCCGGCCACGCCAAAGGTGGTGCTTTTGCTCGTGGCGTGCATGCGCGAATACACGTCTTTCAGCCGCAGCAGACCAATGGTGCCGGTCAGCAGAAAAAACAGGCCGAGCAGCAGCAGACCGCTGACCAGGATTTCAAGAGTCGGTGGTATGTCCATCGATGACGGTTCCTACCAACAGATAGCGGGCCGCCGCAACCGTGCTCAGAAACGACAGAATGGCCAGCACCAGCGCGACATCAATGTACAGGGCGCTGGCCGTGCGGATGGAGACAACGATGATCGCCGCCACCAGATTGACCGCAATATTGTCCAGGGCGACCACCTGGTCGGGCACGCTCGGTCCGCGGATCACCCGGTAGCCGCTGAGCACGATCGACAGCGTAATACCGGACAACATAATAAAACAGGTCGTTTCAATCATGGGTGGCGGCCTTCACTCGGCGATCAGCAGCAAATAGCGCTCAAAGCCGTCTTTGATCTTCTGTTTTTCTGCCTCAATGTCCTCAATGTCGAGAAAATGGATGAACAGAAAGCGTCGGTCGGGCGAGACCTCAACCGACAGGGTGCCCGGCGTCAGGGTGATCATATTGGCCAGCAGCGTAATCAGGATATCGTGCCGGACCTCGAGCGGGTAGGCCAGAATCCCCGAACGCACGTTGAGACGCGGCGACAAGACCTGCTTGACCACGTCGATATTGGCCACGACCAGCTCTATGATGAAAAAGCCCAGCAGGCGAAGGCCCAGCAGCACTCTGCGGATATAGCGCCACTCCCGGCCAAAAGAGCGGGAGAAGAACAGCATGGCGCCGATGCCGACCAGATAGCCGATCAGAAACTGATGCAGCGAGATCTCGTCGTGCAGCAGGCACCAGGTAAAGGCCAGGGTGATGTTCAGCGTCAGACGGGGCAGTATGGACGACCCCGGCTGCAATTCCCGTCGGGACATGCGATTTTCTTCAGTCGGGGTAGGCATCGTCTCCGCTCGTGTTTCGGGCATGCCGTAGGGGCACGGCATGCCGTGCCCCTACCTGCCTGGTCCCAGCACCGCCTCGATATACGCCTGTGGCTCGTAGGCTTGCTGGGCTGCGAGTTCAGCCACACTATAGAGGACACCCGGGAAGAGGCCAATCCACACAATCCCGGCCACCAGGAGAATAATCCCGGGCAGCAGCGGGTTCAAGGCTGCGGTACGCCGCTCGCCCTGCTCCGCGCCCCAAAACGCCCCGTTCCAGATTTTGAGCATGGAGGCCAGGGTCAGCAGGCCGCCCACCAGCCCAATGCCGGCATAGCCGTAGCGTCCGGCCTCGACACCAGCCTGGAGGACGATGAATTTGCTGAAAAAGCCGGCCAGGGGCGGGA
>JAAXHF010000537.1 GCA_012271025.1 Deltaproteobacteria bacterium
GAAGTTCTACGTGTTGCGGATTCTGGAAAGCGACATGACCATCATGATACCGACCACCAACGTGGCAGCGGCAGGCCTCCGCCCGGTCATCAGCAAGGAAATGGTCAGAAAAGTCTATCGCATCCTGCGCACCAAAAAAGTCGAAGTCGATCAACAGACCTGGAACCGTCGCTATCGCGAGTATACCGAGATGATCAAAACCGGCTCGGTGCTGGAAATCGCCAAGGTGCTGCGCGACCTGTTTGTGCTGAAAGCCGACAAAGAGCTGTCGTTTGGGGAGCGGAAAATGCTCGACACGGCCCGCAACCTGCTCGTCAAAGAGCTGTCCATCGCCAGTGCCCACACCGAAGAGAAGATCATGGATGATCTGAAAACCATCTTCGCCCACTGAGTTTTCACCCCTGTTCTCGATTCACTCTGAACGGCAAAGGCTGGGAATATCCCAGCCTTTGTTTTTGCCATGCACGCCAACGCGGTCATTGTTGCAGCCGGCAAGGGCGAACGCCTGGGCACGCGGGTGCCCAAGCCATTCCTGCCCGTGGCTGAGCTGCCCCTCCTCGTCCATACCCTGCGCAGCCTCGACCGGGCACGACTGCTGTCCAGCCTCGTTGTCGTGGTCGCTCCTGAGCGCGAAGCGCTGTGCCGGGAGCTGCTCAATGCCCACGGGCCGTTTCGGTCTGCCATCCGCCTGACCCACGGTGGCCCCCAACGCCAGGACTCGGTTCGCCTCGGCCTCGCCGCGCTGGATGCCGAGTGCGATATCGTGGTGATTCACGACGCCGCCCGCCCATTTATCAGTCCGGACGTCATTCACGCCAGCATTCGAGTCGCCAGCCAGGCCGGGGCGGCGCTGGTTGCGGTGCCGGCGGCCGATACCCTCAAACGTGTTGAACAGGTGGACGAAGATACTCCCCTCAACAAGGAATCATCGGTCATCTCTCCCGTTCGGACGGTGGTCGAGACGCTGTCGCGCCAGGAGGTGTGGCTGGCCCAGACCCCCCAGACCTTCCGTGTTCCGCTGATCAGAGCGGCTCACCAACGTGCCCTGGATGAGGCGATTCAGGTCACCGACGACGCGGCGCTTATTGAAAAATTCGGTGGGACAGTCCAGATTGTGCCTGGCGAGCGGCGGAATTTTAAGATCACCACTCCAGACGACCTGCGTATGGCAGAGGCCCTGCTCAGCGCTCACGCAAGTGAACGATGAGAATCACCTCTTTTGACAGACACGGAGGAGCGGCATGAACCGAGCCCGAAAGACGGCGATTTCTCCAACCCGAGACGAAGACTACACCGAGTGGTACCAGCAGGTCATTCGGGCCGCCGACCTGGCAGAAACCTCGGCGGTCCGAGGTTGTATGGTCATCAAGCCGTGGGGCTACAGCCTGTGGGAGAACATTCAGCGCGTCCTGGACGGCATGTTCAAGGCCACCGGCCATCAAAACGCCTATTTCCCGCTCTTCATTCCGCTCAGTTTCATGCAAAAAGAGGCCGAACACGTCGAAGGCTTTGCCAAAGAATGCGCGGTCGTGACCCATCATCGGCTGGAGGCCGGGCCGGACGGCCGGCTCGTCCCGTCCGGGGAGCTGACCGAGCCCCTGGTGGTCCGCCCCACCTCTGAAACCATTATTGGGGCGACGTTCGCCAAGTGGGTGCAGTCCTACCGTGACCTGCCGCTGCTGATCAACCAGTGGGCCAATGTCGTGCGCTGGGAAATGCGACCGCGTATCTTTCTGCGCACCGCCGAATTCTTGTGGCAGGAGGGCCACACGGTTCACGCCACCGCCGAGGACGCCCAGCAAGAGACCGACCGTATGCTGGGCGTATACGCCGATTTTGCCGAGCGCTACATGGCGATTCCGGTTATCAAAGGCGAAAAGACCCTGAGCGAGCGCTTCCCCGGCGCCGTATCCACCTATTCCATTGAGGCCATGATGCAGGACCGCAAGGCGCTCCAGGCCGGTACCTCACATTTTCTGGGCCAGAACTTTGCCCGTTCGTCCGAGATTCGCTTCTCCGACCCCAGCGGCCAGGACGCCTACGCCTGGACCACCTCGTGGGGGGTCTCGACGCGCCTCATCGGCGGCTTGATCATGACCCATAGCGACGATAACGGCCTGATTCTGCCGCCCAAACTGGCCCCCCGCCATGTCGTGATTCTGCCCCTGCTGCGCAAGAATACAAACCGGGCCGCAATCCTGGCCTATTGCGAGAGCCTGGCCCAGGAGCTGCGAGCGCTGCGCTATGACGACCAGCCCCTGCAGGTCGAACTCGATGTGCGGGACGCCTCAGGCGGAGAAAAGGTCTGGTCGTGGATTAAAAAAGGCGTGCCCATCCGACTCGAGATCGGACAGCGGGAGCTTGAAGGCCACACGGTTTTTGTCGGCCGCCGCGACCGACAGCAGTCGGAGCGGGTGAGCCAGTCGCGGGCCGAGTTTGTGGCGACGCTCGGCGCCCAACTCGACGACATCCAGCACAGCCTGCTCGACCGCGCCCGCCGCTTCCGGGATCAGCATACCCACCGCATTGACTCAAAAGCCGACCTGTACGACTTCTTTACCCCCCAAAAGCGTGACAAACCGGAGATCCACGCCGGCTTTGCCCTCAGCCACTGGAACGGCCAGTCCGATGTCGAAGAGACGCTCAAGAATGACCTGAACGTCACGATTCGGTGCATTCCGCTCGACGCTCCGGAAGAAGATGGCAGCTGCGTGATGAGCGGCCAGGCCAGCAAGCGGCGGGTCGTTTTCGCCAAGTCATATTAGCCCGGGACTGGCCCGGTTTGAAAATTTTACCACCCAATAAGACATGGGCGGAGCAGGTGTCCGAGCCGAGCCGTTCATACTTTATGGCGATTGCCAAAGCGAAGACAGCTTTCAGTATATTGCCAACGTTGTCGCCATCGCTTCACAGCAAGAATAAGACGAATTCCCCTGAGACTGGTTAGCCAGCTTAGGGGCATTATGGGCAAAACGGATTATAAGTCCCTTTCTGAGGAAACACACAATGGAACGCCGCCGAATCTATCTCATGCGCCACGGGGAAACCCTGTACCAGCGAGTCGCCAACGAGGGGGCAATCGGCAACGGGGCGTTGACCGAGCGCGGCCGGGAACAAATCGCCACCACAGCCCTGCTGTTTCGCGCCGTCCGGCTCGACCGCATCTACTCCAGCCCGCTGTCGCGTTCCCACGAAACGGCCCGGATCATTGCCGACGAAACGGGCCTTGAGGTCAGCCTGGACCCTGACTTGGCGGAGATCACGCCGAGCGAAGAACTGACCGCCAGCCAGGACCTGACCGACATTTTTCGGGCCGTTCAGCGCTTCTTTACCAGTCCGACCACCGGCTGGGACGAGCCGTATCTGGGTGGTGAGAGTTTCCGTCAGGTCCGACAACGCACGGAGCGGTTTCTACGCGGCGTCCTCGCCCAGGCCGACTGGCGGACGCTGTTGGCCGTCGCCCACGGCGGCAGCAATAATGCCCTGCTGGCCTCCGTGCTGGGCATCACCGACGGGCGCGTGTTCAACATCGAGCAGGACTTTGGCTGCATCAACATCATCGACTTTGCCGATGACCGGCCCATGCTGCGGCTGACCAACTTCACCCTGTACGACCAGCTCAAGGTCAAGCTGTGGGACCACAGCCTCGATATCATTCTCAATCTCCTCCACGAGCGGGGGGTGATCCAGAAAGATCGCCTGCCCTGAGTCCTGGCGTGCGCCGAAAAAAATACGGCGTTGGCAAAAATTTTTCTTGACAAACGCCAAAGTTTTCTCTATGTAGTCTGCGCAAACTACTTTGAAGAAGGTAAAACCTCAGTCCAAAGCCGTGATGACCACCCATATCGGGTCTCTTTCATCGCCACTACTGCCTACTGCGGGTCCATTTTCGCGCATTGCCTGTTGAGAGTGTCTTTTTATTGCTTCCAACCCGTATAGTCTGCGCAAACTATTCTGAGAAAGGTATTCTGTGAGCGTACATCTCGTCATCCTGGGTCTTCTGTCCGAGCGACCGTGTCACGGCTATGAACTGCGTCAGGAGGTCGAACGGCGGCTGTTCGCGACCTACATCAATCTGAGCGGGGGGTCCTTATACTACAACCTCGGCCAACTCGAACGCTCCGGCTATGTGGAGAAGGCCTGGGCCGAACAAAAAGGGCGCTACCCCACACGGCAGGTGTACCAGATTACGGCGACCGGTCGCGAGTATCTGCAGACCGAACTGCGCCGCCTGCTGTTTGATACCGAGAGCAGAGAAAAGGTCTTTGACCCTATCAACACAGCCTTGGCCTTCGGTCATTTCGTCAGCCCCAACGAACTGCGCACAGCCCTGAACAAACACCTGGAGTGGGCTGAAAAACGGCTGGCCTGGGTTGTCGAACAACACAGCTACTGGACAGACCAGAAGAAGGCCACCCTCACCCAGGCCAAGATCATTGAACACGGTCTGGTCCACTTCAAAGCCGAGATCGACTGGCTCAAACAATTTCTGCACGAACTTGATATGCAAGACAGCTTCGGTGAACCAAGACAGCACCCTGCCTCCTCTGCTGAGGAGGGCAACCTGGGTCAGTAACCCAAAAGCGGACGAGGATGAACAGCTAAGCCAGGCATCCGCTTTTTAACCATAGGAGGACAGACCGTGGAAGGTTTAAGCGTCATGGATATGATTCATCAGGGGTGGTATGTCAGCTACCCGCTCATCATCATGTCGGTGGTGTGTATCACGATCATTCTGGAGCGGTTGTGGAACCTGGGCGGGATCATGACAAAAACCCTGCATCTGGCCAGAGACCTGGTGAATCCCTTGCAGCAGGGCGATTTCAACACCGCCCTGGAGACCAGCCAGGCCGATAACAAATTGCCCGCCGGACGGGTGTTCCGCGAGATCATCGCCCGCCAGCGGGACGAATCCCCAGAGCAGCTGTCGAGCCTGGCCGACGAGCGTCGTCTCGAAGAGTCCGAAGGGCTCAAGGGCGCGATCTGGATTCTGGCCACCACCGGTGTCAGCGCGCCGTTTATCGGCCTGCTGGGGACGGTGATCGGCATTATCAAGTCCTTCCAGCAAATGGCGGTCGAGGGCAGTGGCGGATTTACCGTCGTGGCCGGCGGTATTTCCGAGGCATTAGTGGCCACAGCGCTCGGTTTGGCGGTCGCTATCATCGCCGTTATCTTCTACAATTATTTCAATACCAAGCTGGAACGGATTGATACGGCCATGACGATTGGTTCCGACCGCATCATCGACGCCATCCGCATCGGCAGAAAAGAAGCGGCCCAGTCCGCTTAGGACTCAGGAAAAAGGAGACAATCTCATGGCCATGAGTGGTCCCAAAAAGAGGGGCGGGCGTGACGAGGTCATGTCCGAGATCAACATCACCCCGCTGACCGATATCTTTCTCGTCCTGTTGATTATCTTCATGGTGACCAGCGTGGCGATGGTCCAGTCGGGCGCCACAATCGATCTGCCGCGGGTCCAGGAAACCGAGTCCGAACCGCGCCAGATCATCGTCACGGTCACCCCCCAGAAAGAAATCTTCGTCAACAATCAGCCGGTCGCCCTGGCTGAGCTCGAACTGTATCTGCGGCCGATTATTGAAGCGATGCAGGATGTCCCGGTCGTCCTGGAGGGCGACCAATCGGTGATCCTGGGCGAGGCGGTCAAGATTCTGTCGGCGGCTCAGCGGGCCGGGGCAACCCAGATTGCCATCGCCGCCCAGCAGGGGGCGGGCTAAGCCCTTCGGCTCTGAGAGACGCGAGAGAAAGAAGGAGGACTAGGTATGGCTTCCGCCGAAAAAGACCCCCCCCGCGTGATCGACCTTGAGAACGACCTGTGGTTGTCCCGAGGCCGGTTCGGCACCAACGCGCGCTGGTTTGCCGTCTCCACCGTCGCCCACCTGCTGCTGCTGTCGGTGTTTGCCACCACCGCGGTGACCGTGATGCAAAAGGGCCAGGACCTCATCAAAGTGACCGCCCTGCCGTTCGCCCAGGACCCGGCCGCGCAGGCCGAGGACCAGAAAGACCCGGACGACTGGGAGGGTGAGCCGTCCCTCAGAGACCTGCCTGGGGCCTTGTCGATGGACATGCTGCCGCACAAGCGGGTCAAGAAATGGTCGTCCGGCCCGCCGCCGCTGGCCGGCCGGGTGGCCGCCATCAAGCCGACCGCCATGCCGATCCTGAGTAACTCCTTCAGCCCGGTCACCATTCAGGTCGGCCGGACTTCTGACGATCTCAAGGGTATCACCACCCAGATCACCAATCTGAGCGGCTCGCTTGATGGGGTGGCCGGCGGTGACTTCGGCGACCGGGTCGGCGGGCTGCGACGGGTCGGCATCGATGTCGCCCTGGTCGTCGACGCCACCGACAGCATGCAGTTCGTGATCGACTCGGTCCGCGAGCGGCTCAGCAATATGATCGAATCGCTCCAAACCATGGTCGATACCACCCGGGTCGGCATTGTGGCCTACCGGGATCGGGGGGAGGATTACGTCACCCGCTGGGTCGATTTCAGCTTCTCGACCTCGAAGCTGCAGGGTTTTCTGACCAACCTTGAAGCCGGCGGCGGGGGTGACTGGCCCGAGGCGGTGTACGAGGGCGTGGACGTGGCGATTCACGATCTCAGCTGGCGCAAGAAATCGCGCCGGATTGTCGTCATCGTATCGGGCTCGTCTCCGCACCCCGAGTCGGTCAGCAATATCCTGAACCTGGCCCAGAGCTTTCGGGCCGGGGGCGGCTATGTGAGCGTCATGGACCTAGCCGAAAGGATGCATGAAGACTTTGAGCGCGCCCTGTGGAAGCAAACCGCCCATCTGACCAAGGTCGCCTTCAGCCCGTCTCCGCTGCCCGGCTTCTACCAGGAGTTCCGGGATACCATGGCCTCGATCGCCACCGCTGGCGGCGGCGAGTTCATTCCCCTGACCGACGAGAAACAGCTGACCAAGCAGATCATCGTCCTGACCTTTGGCACGCGCTGGGAAACGGAGATGGAACGCTTCCTGCGAGACCTGAGCTAAAAAGGTAGCCGTGATAGAGAAGGGAACGAAATCATACCTACCTTTTCCCGAGCACGAGGAGCACCCCCAATGATGAAGGCAGAAGTCGGCACGATGAACCGTGGGCTCACAACGCGCTCCGCGTTCCGTCCTGTCTATCCCTTTCGGTTCCGCATTCCGTATGCCGTCCTCCTCATTGGTGCGTGTTGCCTGGTGTCCGGCCTGGCCGCCCCAGGGCCGGGTCACGCGGCAACGATATCGGACTTGGCGCCCCGCGCCGCCCAGGCCAAAAACCGGGCCAACCAGCTGAGGACCGGCGGCAAGGCCGGCCAGCTCGACGCCATCGGGGTTATCGGTCCGCTGGCCATGGAGTTTGTGGCTGCCTCGGATCTGGCCACCGCGGTCAAGACCACGCGCGCGAACGTGCGGCAGATTTACACCGACCTGAGCGCACCCCTGCAAGCCATCTACAAGGCCAACACCGATGTCATGGAACGCTGGATGCAAGACATCATGGCCGTCGACGGCGACCTGGAGGCGCTGTACGAAGAGGCGCGGTGGAGAGACGCCCAGGATGTGGCGGCCCGCGCGCTGTATTTTCTCAACTGGCTCAAGTATGTCGGCTCGTTCGTGTATGAGGGCGAGCGCCAGACCCAACTGCTCAGAGACGCGATTAACGGCTTCTCCGAGTTTGCCTCCGGCCCGGCGTCGAGCATCAAGCGCGAGACCCTGTTCGGCCGCGCCCTGAGCGAGCGCGAACTGGGCGAGTATGACTGGGCGATCAACGACTTTGAGGCGCTGCTGAAAGATAAGGCGACCAGCCCCAGCATGCGTACCAAGGTCACCAGCGCGCTGGCAGAGACCCGCCGTCTGGCCAGACGCGGCAAACGTCGCGGCCCCTCGCCCGAGGACCTGCTTGAACAACAGCTGGCCGAAGCCAGCGGTCTGTTTGAGCGCAGCCAGCAGGAACGCAGCACGCAGCGCCGCAAGACCCGGGAACGGGCCATCGGCCTGGTGTTGGGGGTCAAAGAGTCAGACAACGCCGACGAGACGTGGAGAGCCAAGGCCGACACCCTGCTGGCCCAGAACCTGAACGAAGACGAAAAGGTGGCCCTCGATCCCTATATGCCGTGGCACAACGCGGCGGCTTTTATTCGCAAGGGCCAGTACGCCAAGGCCATCCCCGTCCTGCGGACGGTGCTGGAGTCGGACGATGCACGCGCTCAGCGCCATAAACAGGACGCCCGCTACTACCTCGGCGACGCGCTGCTCAGAACCGGCCGGCTGCGCCAGGCGATCACCACCCTGGACAGCTACCTCAACGGCGGGGCGTCCAAGAATGTGGTCAACGCCGCCTACCTGCGTTTCAAAGCCGCCGAGGCCCTGTTCGCCCGGTCGCAGAACCAGACCAACGGCCGCCTGTATGTGAACGCGGCCAGAGACCTGATCAACCGCGATCCCAGGAACCGCTCAAAAGCCGTCCACGAGGCGCACTTCCGGCTTGGCGAGTATCAGCACGGCCAGGAAAACTATCTCGAAGCCGTGAACTCGTATCAGCGTGTCCGCGGCAATACCGAGTTTCGCTTCCGGGCCGATTTTGCCGCCCTGCAGAGCTATTTCTCGATCTACGAACAGTGGGAAGAAGACCCCGACACAGACCTGGGCATCAGCCCCGACGACCTCAAGCAGGGCATCAGAGACGGCCTGGTCGCCTTTGAGCAGAGCAGCGCCGCGTTTGAAAAGCAGAACCCCAAGGGCAAAAACCGCGAGAATCTCAGGAATTATCGCGGCCGGGTCAAGTTCATGCACGCGGTCCTGCTCAGCGAGGACACCGACACCAACGCCGCCCAGATCGCCGACCTGCTGCACGACTTCGAGCAGCAGTACCCGGTCCATAAAGACGCCTTTGAAACCGTGGCTCGCGTCCGCCTGGTAACGCTGGAGAAAGCCGGTCGCTTTGAGGAGCTGGAAAAGAATGTGGCGGCCATCTTTGCCACCTACGACACCGACAAACGGCTCGAGTTGCTCACAGCGCTCGACCAAGTCCTCGCGCGGGATATTCGGACCCTGGAGAAACAGAACGACAGGGACAACCTCCAGCCCGCCAAACGCACCCTGGCCCGCCTGTACAGCGACAAGATTGCGCGTCAGGACTTTGCCGCAGACGAGTCCCAGGACAAGTTCAAATACGAGCTGGCCCAGCTGTATCTGGATGTCAGGGACTACGACCAGGCGGCCGCCCTGTACACCGAACTCCAGGACGGACCGTATTCGCTGGTCTCATTGGCCGGCTTGGCCCGCATCGCCGAGGTCGGCGGGGACAAGGAACGGGCGCTGGCCTACTGGGAAGAGATGCTCCAAGACTCGCAGGCCGGGGACCCGATCTGGTTCCGCGGCTCGTACGAGGTCGCCGTGCTGAACGTTTCGCTGGGCAACGCCCGGGCCGGCTGTCGGACCGCCCGGGGCACCCGCACCATGCTGAACCGGCTGGGAGACCAGCAGCTCAAGAAACAGATCCAGGATTTCGTGACCAAGAACTGCGGCGTCTGACACAGCTTTTCCCCACCGCCCGGGCTGGCTCGGCGACCCACACCGGGCTAGGCCAAAAAAGGTGAGCGTGATAACACACAGAGCCTGAAAGGATATCACGATCACCGTCTCACCCACAGATCAGGGAATCTGGCTCTTTCTGGCCAAGGGCGGCGTGGTGTTGTTCATCATCGCCGTCCTGTCCATCGTTGCCTTTGCCATTGTGCTGGCCAAGTTCTGGTCGCTGTGGCGGTTCCGCACCCACCTCAGCACGCTCAACCAGCGCATCGAGCCCCAGCTGGCCGAGGGCAATATCTCGGTCGCCCTGGGCGTCTGCCGTGAATACACCAGCCCGCTCAGCCGGCTGTTTGAGGCCGCCATTGTGTATCGGGACCGCGGCCATAGCGACCTGACCCGCCGTCTGGAGCGTTTAGGTGGAGATGTGGTCGCGGCCCTGGAGTCCTACCTGGGCGTGCTGGCGGCGGTGATCGGGGTGGCCCCGATGCTGGGATTTCTGGGCACCATCATCGGTCTGATCCGCGCCTTCATGAGCTGGGAAGTGATGGGCGACCAGATCACGATCAATATCCTGGCCGGTGGTATCTACGAAGCCATGATCACCACCGCCGCCGGTCTGAGTGTCACGATCCCGTACTATCTGATCTATAATCACCTCACCGCCCGGGTTAAACGTCTGACCCGGCTGACCGAAGAGCACACCGAGACCCTGGTCGATATGCTCACCCAAGCGCAGCCCCGGGAGCCCCTCAGCGATGCAGTTTAACAAGCACCCACAGCCCAGCCCGAACCTCGACTCGGTGGCCCTGACCGACATCATCATGAACATGTTCATCTTCTTCTTCATTACGTTCAGCTTTCTGGCCACGTTTAATCAGACCAGAGAGGGCCGGGTCGATGTCAGCCTGCCCAAGGCGTCGTCAGCCGCCTCCCAGGTGGAACGGACACGCCTCACGGTGAGTCTGGACAAGGCCGGCGGCCTGTTTCTGAACGAACAGGAGACCAGCCTTGAACAGCTCCAGAACGTCTTCCAGGCCGAACGGGAAAAGGGCAGCGAGGTCACCCTGGTGGTCCGCGCCGACCAGGAAGTCCAGCACGGCCGGGTGGTCAACGTGATGGATCTGGCCCGGACCGAGGGTCTGCACCGCCTGGCCATCGCCACCGTCAAATGACACAGGCCCAAGGGCTGGCCGGGGGGAAACCGCCGCCCGAGTCGGACATCCTGAATGAAATGGATACGAAAGATACGCTCGACGCGCTCCACACCACCGACCTTCTCCGCCTGGCAAGAGCAAAACCTGGCCGCCATTGGCCGCCGTCTGGCCGCCGCCCGCGCCGCCCGTCCCGGCATCGTGCATGAGCAGGTCTCGGCCTATAACCACATCGTCGTGCGTCGCACGACACAGCAGCTCCTGCTGTGCTACCGCCACCCCCACAGCCGGATTGAAGAAACCGAATCGCGGCTTGACCCTGATGACCCCCTCGTCCTGCCCTCGGCCTATACCCAGGCCATGCTCCTGGCCCTGATCTGGCAGCCCCATCCTCGGCGTATTCTGCTCATCGGGCTGGGCGGGGGACGCCTGCAAATGGTCCTCCACCACTACCTGGAGCGGGTGACGCTGCATACCGTCGAGCTTGACCCGCTTGTTGTTGCGCTGGCGGAACGCTTCTTTGGCATCGTCCAGGACGAGCGCCAGCGGATCATCGTCCAGGACGGCCGGGACTATCTGCGTCGGGCTGCCGGCCGGCTGTCCTACGACCTGATCCTGCTCGACGCCTACCGCGTCGAGGGGGTGCCGCGCCACCTGAGCACCCACGAGTTTTATACCGAATGTCGCGCCTGTCTGGCTCCGGGCGGCGTGCTGGCCACCAACCTGCACTCGGGCATCCCCGGCTATGCGGCCGCCCGCGCGACCTTTGAGACGGCCTGGCCGCACACGGCAGTGTTTCCCGTGTTTGGGGGCAATGTGGTGGCCGTCGGCGGTGAGCTGGCCACGCTGGCCGCACCCGCCTTCTCGGCCCGACTGGGCTTGGTCGAGCAACACTTCCTGGGCCACCTGTCTCTCACCCGGCTGGCCCACGGGCGCGACAGCCGGGCGGTCAAGACCGGGCGGATTTTACACGACACGGACCAGCCTTGAGTTACTCCAGAGTTTCATTCAAGGACAGATCAGACGGCACCTCAGCAACAAGGATGAAGCACACGAGAGAGGAGACGATCCCATTGTTGATTGAACGTCCAGAAAGTCCCCTAGGGCGTGTCTGTCCCTCCATTGACTTTCGCTAAGTGTTCTGGTTTGCAGGGAGCTTCTTGCAAAGGAGGACGGCGTGGAAAACGGTAAAATCTGGATGGACGGCGAGTTTGTCGCCTGGCCCGAGGCCACTGTACATGTGCTCACCCATACCCTCCACTACGGCGTCGGCGTGTTCGAGGGCATTCGGTGCTACGCCGGCGAGGACGGCCGTTCGGCAGTCTTCCGTCTTGCCGAGCATATTGAGCGCCTGTTTGACTCGGCCCATATTCTGGATCTCAAAATTCCGTTTACGCCCGAGCACATCAGCCAAGCCTGCCTGGAAACGGTCCGGGTCAACAATCTGAAAGAGTGCTACATCCGGCCGCTGGTGTTTGTCGGCGAAGGCGACCGCGGGCTGCACGCCCGGACCAACCCCATTCGGGTGGCGATTGCCGCCTGGGCGTGGGGCGCCTACCTGGGCGAAGAGGGGCTGAAAAACGGGATTCGGGTCAAAACCTCCTCCTTCCAGCGCTTCCACGTCAATACCCTGATGACCAAGGCCAAAGCGGTCGGAACCTATCTGAACGCCATTCTGGCCGGTCAGGAAGTGTGGTCCCTGGGCTATGACGAAGCCCTGTTGCTGGACACCGACGGCCATGTGGCCGAAGGACCGGGTGAGAATATCTTTGTGGTCCGCAAGGGAAAAATCAGAACCCCGCCCCTGTCGACCTCGCTGCTGCCCGGCATCACCCGCGACACGGTGATGACCCTGCTGCGCGACGGCGGCTATGACCTGTCTGAAGAGTCCCTCACCCGCGACGATATCTATCTTGCCGACGAGGTGTTCTTCACCGGCACGGCCGCCGAGGTGACCCCCATCCGCGAACTCGACGACCGGCCTATTCGCGGCCAGACCCCCGGAGAAGTGACCCGTTTTCTGCAACAGCAGTTCTTCGCCCTGACCAAGGGACAGGACAACAGCTATACGCACTGGCTGACATACGTCTGAGCGGCTCGGCGCCGCTCTCAGTATCCCTGATGTCTTCCCTCCGTCACCTGTGGTTCGATACCCGCCATCTGCTTGGAGACGAGCCGGGCCAGGCGCTGTTGGCCGAACTCCAGGCCCTGCCCTCCGAAGCGCGCGAGACAATTCTGACGACCGGCGACCGGCTGGCCGAGGTATCACTGACGCTGGCCCAAGCCTTCTGTCGGCAAGCCCCGGCCGCCTGGCGGGTGTTTGGCGCGACGGGCTTCGGACGCTGGGCAGCCCTCGGCGAGGGTCTGGCCGGCCAGGAACCGGCCTCGCGCGATGGGGCGGTCGCCTATTTTACGATTCCGCCCCAATCGGTGGGGCGGCTGGGTCTGGACCGGGCCGCAGAATGGATCGCCATTGGACGCGAGGTGCTGCGGGCCTCGCGCCGGCTTGGGGCGCAGTTTTTTCAAGCCTCGGCGCCGCTGTTTGGCCAGCTGCCCAGCGGGTCACACCTGCGCGCCTGGGCCGAGCAGGGCCGGCTGCTGCTGAGCTGCAAGGGCTGGAAGGGGGAGTTTCTGGCCGTATCGTATTTCTCGGCGGCGGCGGCCGCCCTGCCGGTGCTGAGTCCCGAGGAAATAGCAGCCTGGGCAAGACTCGGTGCCCTGGTCCAGGATTCCGGACCGTGGACATTTTATACGCGTTTGCCGGACGGTTTTCAGGCCCTGGATCAGACCCAGCGCCTGGCCTTTCTGCATACCGCCCAGCACGCGGCCGGTCAGTCCGCCACCGCAGCCACACAGATTTTTTTCGGTCTGCCACCGGTCCTGTCGGGTCTCAGTCCAGGTCTGCGGTCTGTGTATCTGTCCATCCTGAGCCCAGTGATTCGCTCGGACCCGCCGTCGGTCTCCGGCCTGCTGCCGCTGCTGGGACCGGTGGCCAAGGCGGTCGGCTTGGCTGAGCAGCCGGCCCTGCAAGACCACCTGATCGGCCTCGCCGACACCTTTCCGGCCGGTATTCCGCCGCTGATTCGGACTCTCCCCCGGGCGTATGAAGAAGCCGGCCCCACGGGTCTCCAGGACTGGCTGGCAAAAGGCGCCCGCATCGCCGCCGACAATCCCGAGGCCGGGCTGGCCTATTTTGGCCTGGAGTCGCGCACCAGCTTTCAGGTGCTGCGTCAGGCTTCTCCCGGCATTGATCTCGAAGAGGTCCAGGAATTGCTGCGCAAGTATGTCCAGATGCTGACCGGCAGCCCGGTCAGTATTCAGCGCCAGGAGTTCTTCTCCTACCCGCCCGCACTTGAAGAAGCCTCGAGCCACCTGCCCCTGCCGGGCCGGATCGAGGTGTTTGAGACCTATGACGAGAACTTGCGGCTGTTTCGCGCCTTTGCCGCTCAGCAGGCCGGTCGCCGTGAGTTCGGCACCTACGACTTCTCGCTCAGCCGGCTGTGGCCCGACCTGCCGCCCACAGTCCGTCACATCATGCGCGAGGACGCGGCTCCGGTGGGCGGGCTGGCTGAGTACTTTCGCTGCTTTGTGCATCCCGACATTGTCGAGGCTCTGTTCGTACTGATCGAAACCCAGCGGGTTCACGCCCGCCTGGCGGCAGTCTATCGGGGCCTGAGCGCAGACGTGGCGTGGCTGAACGCGGCGTCCCTGCCCTCGCTGCTGCCCGAAGCCCTGGTCTCGCTGAGCGCGTTGTGGTCCGACCTCCTGCCGTCCGCCGCCCGTCGGTCCAAAGAGGAAACGTATCAACATTTTCGGAAAGACCGGACAGATGTGTATGACTCGGCCACCCGCGCGGCCGAACTCTACCTGCGCCTGCTGTCCTCCCTGACCACCACCCGCCTCAACCCGGACGACGCGTCGGACTTCGGCCTGCTGTTTGACAAACTGAGCGGCGATGCGCTGATCGATCCCGACATGGACGATGACGAGAGTCCACCGCCGGTCCAGGAGCCGGTCGATATACCCGAGCTACAGTTGGAGGACGAACAGGATGAGGAACAGGGCGGCAGCCCCCTGTCGGCCGAAGAACTCAAAGCCCTGATCGAGGCCGGGGTCGATCTCCAGATCCGCCAGGGCAAGCAGGACAGGCTGATTCCCCAGGGGCTGTACGTCAGCGATTTGAACGGCAAGTTGCCGGGCCAGGGTGACATGGAGCACATCGCCGCCGGCAATGACCCGGCTCTTCCGGCCGTCCGCGGCCGCGCTCAGCGCGAGGAGAGCCTGACCTTTTACTACGACGAGTGGGACTATCAGATCGCCGACTATCGGAGCCGTTGGTGTCGCCTGCGGGAGATTGTGCTGAACGGCGACGCCGGCGAGTTCTTTGCCCAGACGCTCAGCGACTACACGGCCCTTACCCCGACCATCAAACACGAGTTCCAGCGTATCCGACCGGAACAGTACCGGCTGGTGCGTGGTCTTGAAGACGGCCACGAGTTTGATCTCAACGCTGCGGTCACGGCGGCGGTCGATATGCGCGCCCGGCTCGCGCCCTCGGCCAAGCTGTACACCGAACGGCGTCAGAC
>JAAXHF010000131.1 GCA_012271025.1 Deltaproteobacteria bacterium
CGGCCGCTGCCGATGTTGCCGCCGCTGGGCAGGACCGGGTTTGGTCCCTCAATGCTGATGTCCGTTTGGTAAAAGTCCAAGGCTTCGCCGAACTTGATGCCACGGTAGCCCAGCCCTTCCAGGTGGAACTGATGGAACTGGGCGAAGCCGTCATACATGTTCTCAAACGACAGATCCGCAGCGCTGATCCCGGCGCCCTCGTACAGCTTTCTGCCCGTCCTGGCGGTGTCCTCCTCGACCTCCTCCAGGGTGGGTGTGAGGCTTCTGGGCGTGGTCCGGCTCGACGCGTGGTTGAGGATATAGACCGGCTTCTGTTGCATGTCCCTGGCCCGTTCGGGGGTGGTGAACAGGTAGGCGGCGGCGACCGTGATCGGGATGTCGTTATCGAACAGGTTGGCCGGTTTGGCGATCCAGCGCGCGGCCTGGTAGTCCTCCGCCGTCAGCTGCTCGGGCCGGTGCTGCGCCCAGTAGCCCTCCGGGAACATCAGGCCGTTGCGCCTGGAGTTGGAAATGAAGGGAGCCATCATGTCGTGGGTTTTGCCGTACTTGCGGCAGTACTCGGCGAACTGCAAGGCCGTTCCATAGCAGGCCGGAGCGCCCCACAGATTCCTCAGCGCGCTCATTCCAGAAATAGCGCCCCCAGCGTTCGAGCCGCCCTGGTAGTAGCGGCCCTCCAGGTTATGCCAGCCCTTGAGCACCAGGCAGGTGTGGGTCAGGCCGTCGCCCACGGCCTGGGCGGCAACGACGATGGCGTTGGACATGCAGCCCGGAGCGTGCATGCTGAACCCGACGTTGGTCAGCTCCGGCATGTTCTTCACGATCCACTCGGCGCTGAGCTTGGCGATGCCGTCCAGGGGATCGTCGGTGGGCTTGAAGGCGCTGACGACCTCCTCGGGGATGGGCCGGCCCTTTGGCCAGTAGGCTCCAGTCGTAGTCTCGGGCACGACGACCAGCCCGTCGATCTGGTCTGGCGCAACTCCCGCGTCGGCTATTGCCTTCCTCAGCGCCTGAAGACTCCAGGCGCCCACACAGGTGTCGGGGCTGCCATCCCAGCGCCGGGCGGTCGGCGAGTGTCCGACGCCCACGGCCGCGACCTTGCCCCGGTGTTCCCACACACCCAAGCCCTCTGTCGTGCGATACATGGAAGCCGGAGGAGTCTGGGTATTCATTGTTCATTCCTTTCTACGACCCGCCACTCGGGGACTTTCTGGCCGTTTGCGGTCGCCTCGAACACCACCTCGACACTGGCTCCGACCGGAACCTCGTCCACCGGCGTGCCGGGTAGGTGGGAGTACATCTGGATGCCCGGGTCCTCGTCCAGCATGATGACCGCGACGTTGAACGGCTGATCCTCCTGGAGCAGTCTGACCGGGCAGTCGTAGACCACCCCGTAATTGTAGATTGTGCCCCGCCCGCTCATCTCCTTCCATTCCAGACTGTCCCCTGACCGACACTGGCGACACGTCGGCGCCGGCGGATGCTGGAGCCGGTCGCAGCCGCGACAGTTCTGGATGACCAGCCGCCCCTGGTTGGCGGCGTCCCAGAAGGGCCGGGTCAACTCATCGGGTACCACACCCTGCTTTGGCATATCTCTCCTCCATTCTGGGAGTGTCCTGGGCCGAGTTGAAAGCGAGAAGTTTTACGCGGCCAACAATAGCCCATTGCCGGAATATGTCAAAAGCTGTATCCGGGAAGCTCGACCCGAGCTGAACAGGCCGTTCCGTCAACGTATGCCGTACCGGTTCACTGAGATCGCGTGACTGTCTGGAGAGAAAAGGAATTTCCTGATCGACTCAGCATCTTCCTCCAGCGTTCCATGTCAGTGACATTCTCTGTCACTAATTCTGCTCCCGCTCGGACAGCTCCCAGAGCAATCAGCAGATCGTTGATATGGCTTCGTGGTTCCAGCTCTCCATAACGCTGCTGATACTGGGCGAGCAATACGCCGCTCAAGGCCCAGTCCTCGTGACTTGGTGTGACGACATAACCTTGCCTGATGAATGCCTGGTTGATGCCGTCGTAGTTTCGCTTATCGGCTCGGGTCCGCGCCCCGGCATACAGTTCCTGCATAACCACTGAGCTTAAGCGTGCCCGACCGGTACGGAGCGCCCGTTGGAACAGTTCTTCATAGGCTTCTCCCCGAATCATCGGAATGAGAACAGACGAGTCGAACAGTAAGGGGCGACGGCGCGCCACGGTTGCTATTTCCCTGTCGTCCGTTTGTAAGCGTCTTGGACTGTTCCTCTCCGGCGTAACTGCAAAATGTGCTGCATGACCTCGTCCGCAAAGAGGCGATCGTCAATCACCGTGCGGATGGCTTCAGATTCGCTTGAGGCATTCAGGTGCTTGACCAGTTGCCGCACTTTTTCCTCTTCCAACATGACATTCTTACGGGTCAGCGTAGCAGCGCGGGCCATAAGCCCCTCCTCTTATGTATAGTTCTGTATTTTATTACGCACTCTGAAAATCGGCAAGGCGAGCTACGTTATAGGACAGTTGAGCAGTCTTCGGCTGCTTGTGTTGTCAGCCGGTGGCCGGGTGGCGTATAATCCCCGGCGGCCTGAGATGCAAAGGAGGGAGCTATGAGATCGAGCGCTGGACAACACGGGGAGACGCGGCCGGCGTCCCCACTCGACTTTTTGATTATTGACGCAGACCACCACTACTACGAGCCGGACGACTGCTTTACCCGCCACATCGAATCGGCCTACGCCGGCCGGGCGGTGAACATCCGGCGTGGCGAAGCCCAGTTCGGACGGGTGTATATCGGTGATGAGCGCATGCGGTTTTTCAGCATTATTCCGGGTGACCACACCGGGGTGCCGGGCGCGCTCCAAGCCTACCTGAAGGACCACGCCGGGGAGGGCAACTCACTCGTGCATGACGAGACCATTGCCGCCCACGACTTTCCCGAGGCCATGGACCGGCCAAGCCGAGTGAAAAAGATGGACGCGCAGGGCGTGGAGGCGGCCATCATGCTGCCGACGCTGGGCGTTGGGGTGGCCCATGAGCTGCGCCACGACCCGCCGGCACTGTTCGCCAATCTGCGGGCGTTCAACCGCTGGTTGGAGGAGGACTGGGGTTTTGGTAACCGGGGCCGCATCTACAGCCTGCCCATGCTGTCGTTGGTCGATATCGACCTGGCCGTGGCCGAACTCGAACGGGTTCTGGCCGAGGGCGCGCGGAGCGTGAACCTCACTCCCGGTCCGGTCAACGGCCACTCTCCGGCCGACCCGCTGTTCGATCCGTTCTGGGCGCGCTGCCAGGAGGCCGGCATTCCGGTCGTGTTCCACCTTGGTAACGATGGCCTGGCCGAGCTGTACTCGGCCCAGTGGGGCGAGAATCCGACGCCGCCCAGCCACCGTCTGAGCCCCTTCCAGCGGGTGACGGCCTCGACCGAACGGGCCACGGCCGACACCCTGTGCGCTCTCGTGTTTCATAATCTGTTTGGCCGTTTTCCCGACCTGCGGGTGGTCAGCATCGAGAACGGCGCGGGTTGGGTAGGGCCGCTGATGCGGGAGATGGACCACGTCGCCCGCCTGGCCGGTCCGCGCGACTGGACCTACGGCCACTGTCCGGGCCGACCCAGTGAGATTTTCAAACAGCACGTCAAAATCTCGCCCTTCCCCGAGGAAAATATCCCCGCCCTGGTCGAGCTGTTGGGACCGGATAACGTTCTGGCCGGCTCTGACTGGCCGCATCCCGAGGGTTGCGCCGAGCCGATTGATTACCTGGACGGCTTGGACGGGCTGTCGCCCGAGGTTGTGCGGGCGGTCATGCGCGACAACACCGCCCAGCTGTTTGGGCTGGCCTGATATTCTGATCAGGGCGGCGAGTGCCCCGGGCAGCATGCTGCCCGGGGATGCTCTAGCGGCAGCGCGGCATCACTTCCTGAGCAAACAGCTCCATCGAGCGCCTCACCGCAGCATGCTCAACCAGTCCCCCCTGGTTGAAGTAGCAGATAAATTCGTTTGTCTGGAATTCGCGTTGCAGAGCCTGGACTCGCTCGGCACAATGCTCCGGGTCGCCGAGGACCGCCCCCAGGTCTCCCAGCTCCTCGTAGGTAATCCCCTTGAGTCGGTCCACCGCCTTCTGCAAGGACTGATAGCTCTCGGGCAGAGCCTTGATGTCCGGTCGCCGCTGCTCCAGGAAACTGAAGAAATGCATCAGGCTCGCCTCACACTCCCGGCGCGCCTGGGCCTGACTGGCCGAGACATGGACGGTGAAGGCCACCGCCACATCCTGTTTGATCCCGGCTGGGAGGCTGTCGCGGTATGTCCCGATGTACTCCCGCAACTTGTCCATTGAGCCCGCGATCAGCGGCGTGGCAAAGATCGGCAACCCCAGGCGTCCGGCGATGGTATAGGTCTCGGGGCTGTTG
>JAAXHF010000635.1 GCA_012271025.1 Deltaproteobacteria bacterium
CCCTGGAGAACGGTGCGGCCTCGCCGTATGTGGACTGGTTCCACTTCGACCCGGAGCGTCTGACGGGCAAACGTCACTTTGCCGCCTATCCCGACCCTGCGGCCCGCAAGGCCCTGCGGCAGGGGGTCGGCAGCCGGGAAGCCCTTGGCTATCAGGCCTGGTGGGATCTGCCGGCCCTGCCCAAATTCAACATTGACACACCTGCGGTGCGCGAGTTTCTGTGGCGTGTGGCCACCCACTGGATTGAGTTCGGTATTGACGGCTGGCGTCTCGATGTTGCGGCCGAGATCAAGGACCAGACCTTCTGGCAGGAGTTCCGTCAGCGGGTCAAAGCGCGCAACCCCGAAGCCTATCTGGTCGGCGAAATCTGGCACGAGGCCCAGCCCTGGTTGCAGGGCGATCAGTTCGACGCGGTCACCAACTACCCGCTGACGGCAGCCTGTCTGGGGTTTTTTGGTGGCGAGCAACTCGACCTGAGCCAGGTCCGTCAACCTCTGGGGTTCCGCCAGGTCGGCTGCCTCGACTGCCAGGCATTTGCCGACCGGATTGATACCCTGCTCGGCCTGTATGAACCGGCCGTGACCTCAGCGCAGCTCAACCTCCTGGACAGCCACGATACGGCCCGGTTTCTCACCAGCGTGGGTGGAGACCAGACTGCCCTGCGCCTGGCCTGGCTGTTTGTATGCACAATGCCGGGCGCGCCATGTGTGTACTACGGCGACGAAATCGGCCTGCGGGGCGGACCCGACCCGGACTGTCGCAAAGCCTTTGCCTGGGACTCGGATGTCTGGGATCGCGGTCTGCACGCGCATGTCAAAGACTGTATCGCCCTCCGTCGCCGGTTTCCCGCCCTGCGGCACGGCAGCTTTGCCCGGCGCTATGCTGCGGACGGGGTGTATATGTTCCAGAGAAGCCTGGAGGCCGAAAGCCTCGTCGTTGCCCTCAACGTTGCCGGGCAAAGCCGTCGGCTCGACGTGTCGTTTCTTGAGGCTGATGGGCAGGTCGTGTGGGGTGACCGGGCAGGGCTGAGCCTGGATGAGGGGCGGCGGATGGTGGCAATAGCGCCACGCAGCGCCCTTGTCCTCCAACTGGCATGAGACCAATGGCAGGCCACAGCGGAAGCTTCCGCTCTCAACTTCGTGAGCTGGCCCGTGTGTACGATATCCAGACCGCCTATACCGACTTCTGGGGGCAACGCCAGCGGGCCGAGCCGGAGGCGGTGCTGGCCGTCCTGCGCGCCCTGGGGGCCGGGGTCGAAACGCTTCGGGACGTGCCCGACGCTCTGCGGGAGCGCCGCCAAGAGCTGTGGCGGCGGGTCTGTCCGCGGGTGTGCGTGGCCTGGCAGGGTGCCGCTCCGGCGCTGGAACTGCGGCTTCCGGCCAGACTCGATGAGCAGCGTGCGCTTGCGTATCGTCTCAGCCTGGAGAATGGGCAGGAGCGATCTCGAACCGTCCGGGTGGGCGAGCTGGCCCTGGTCGGACACCAGACGGTCGAGGGCCAGCGCTATGGTGTGAGACACCTGCGGCTGCCCGAGCGCCTGCCCTTTGGCTTTCATACACTGCGACTCGAAGGGGTCGGGGCGCAAGCGTCGTGTCTGGTCTTGAGCGCGCCGCAAAAAGCCTACGGTCTGAAGGAGAAGGCGTGGGGAGTCTTCCTGCCGCTGTACGCCCTGCACTCGAACACGAGCTGGGGCGGGGGAGATTTTTCGGACCTCGACGCCCTGGTGACCTGGACGGCGGAGCGGGGTGGGGGGAGTGTGGCCACGCTGCCGCTGCTGGCCGCTTTTCTGGGTCAGGACGGCGAGCCGTTTGAGCCCAGCCCCTACGCTCCGGCCAGCCGTTTGTTCTGGAACGAGTGCTACCTCGATATCCGGCGCATTCCCGAACTGCATTCCTGCCAAGCCGCCCGCGCCCTACTCGCCTCGACCGACGTGCAGGCTGAAGTCACCGCCCTCAGACGCGCCTCGCAGCTTGACTATCGTCGCCAGATGGCGCTCAAGCGTCGCCTGCTCGAAGTGCTGGCCCGGCACTTCTTCGCCCGGCCCTCGCCTCGCCAGGCGGCTTTTGCCGAGTTTGCCGCCGCCCAGCCCGAGCTGGACGACTACGCCCGCTTTCGGGCGGCCGGCGAGCACTTTGGCGCGCCGTGGCCGGACTGGCCTCAACCGCTCCGGGATGGGCGCATCAGACGCGACGCCGTTCCTCAGGAGCGCGCGAACTATCATCGCTACGTCCAGTGGCTGGCCCACGAGCAGATGCAGGCGGTGGCCGACAAGGCGCGCAACTACGGGCCCGGGCTGTATCTCGACCTGCCCCTGGGGGTGCACGCCTGGGGTTATGATGTATGGAAGCAGCGCGAGCTTTTTGTCGACGGAGTGTCGAGCGGTGCGCCGCCCGACAACTTTTTTGCCGGCGGACAGAATTGGGGCTTTCCGCCGCTGCATCCCGACACAAGTCGTGCCCGAGCCTATGGCTACGTCAGAGCCTACCTGCGCCACCACCTGCGCCACGCCGGGATGTTGCGTCTCGACCACGTCATGAGCCTGCACCGACTCTTTTGGGTGCCGCACGGCTATGACCCGCGCCAGGGCGTGTATGTCGGCTATCCGGCCGAGGAGTGGTACGCCATGCTGAGTCTCGAATCGCACCGCAGCCGGACCGTTCTGGTTGGCGAGGACCTCGGCACGGTTCCGGCTGCGGTCAGACCCGCCATGGCCCGGCGCGGGATTCTGCGCAGCCAGGTGTTGCAGTTCGCCGTACCGAGGCGTATGCCGGCTCGTGCGCTTGCCAGCCTGAACACCCACGACAGCGCGCCCTTTGCCGCGTTCTGGCGGGGGCTGGAGGGACGCGAGCGGGTCGAGTGCGGATTTTTGGAACTCGCCGACCTCACCGGGGCCGAGATCGAGCACGAGGACCGCAGGCAGGCGCTGCTGGCTTTTCTGACACAGCACGGCTGGCTGGAGGGCCGGACGCTCGACCCGCAGGCTGTCTACGCGGCGTGTGTCTCGTATCTGGCCGCCAGCGCTGCCCAGTTCGTTCTCATCAACCTGGAAGATATGTGGGGCGAAACGCAGCGCCAGAATATGCCGGGAACCGGCCAGGAGCGGCCGAACTGGCGCCGCAAGGCCCGCCACGGTTTGGAGACCTTCAGTCTCATGCCCCGGCTGCTGGAGATCGTGCGTCGGGTCCACAGCTCGCGCACGGGCAAGCGCGTCTCGAACGGGACAGATGCCGGGAGCCGTTGACCTCAGGCCGACCGTGCGGCCGGTAAATACAGCCGCTCAATATACTCTTTCAGCATGCGCCGAGCCGAAAACCGGGCTGGAATGGACGCCAGGGTTGCCTTCATCACCCGCAGCCAGCCACGCGGGATGCCCTCGGCGTCCCGTTCATAGAAGAGCGGCACGATGTCTTCCGTCAACAGGCCGTAGAAGGCGCCGGCCTCGACCTCATCCCGGTCTGCGTCAGACAGCTCTGGGTCTGCCGGTTGGACGATCCAGCCGTTTTTGCCGTTGTGGGCCTCGCTCCACCAGCCGTCGGCAATGCTGAGGTTCGGGATGCCGTTGAGCGCGGCTTTTTCGCCGCTGGTGCCACAGGCTTCCTGGGGGGAGACGGGATTGTTGAGCCACACATCGACGCCGCGCACCAGGAACTGGGCGATATGCATATCGTAGTCCTCGACAAACGCGATTCGCCCGCCGAGTTTGGGATCGCGGGCTGCGGCATACACCTGTTGAATCAGGGCTTGGCCGGGTTCATCGGCCGGATGGGCTTTGCCGGCAAAAATGATCTGGACCGGCCGGTCTGTCGCGCCCAGCAGGGTTTGCAGGCGGGCGAGATTGTTGAGCAGGAGGGTGGCCCGCTTATAGGTGGCAAAGCGCCGGGCAAAGCCAATCGTCAGCACGTCCGGGTCGAGCGAGCCGCCTGCGGCCAGAACCTGAGCGGCGTCGCGGTCGTGCTCGCGCCACGGCTGGCGCGCCCGTTCGCGCACAAACCGGATCAGTTCGTGTTTGAGCCGCAGATGGACCGCCCACAGCTCTTCGTCCGGGATATCCGCGATCCGCCGCCACAACTGAGGATCGTCATGGCTGGCCAGACAGTCCGAGCCGAGATGCCGAGCGTACAGGCGGCCGAGTTCGGGCGCCAGCCAGGTCGGCACGTGCACCCCGTTGGTGACCGCGTCAATCGGCACCTGATCGGGGCTGGTCTGTGGCCAGACCGAGTGCCACATGCGGCGGGAGACTGTTGCATGGATGTGGCTGACGGCATTCCGCTGGCCGGACAGGCGCAGAGCCAGGACGGTCATATGGAAGCGTTCGTCCGCCTGTTGCCCATAGCGGGCCAGGTCAAAAAAACGCTCCCGGTCAACTCCCAGCTCCTGC
The DNA here is from genome assembly GCA_012271025.1 of Deltaproteobacteria bacterium. The sequence goes on from JAAXHF010000635.1 coordinate 4,379, forward strand.
CACCAGGTGGGCAGGCAGTGTTCAACCAAGTCAAAAGGAAACGCATCGTGACCGGCCGGAACAGGCGTGTGGGTGGTGAACACGCTGCTGGCCCGGACCCGGGCCAGCGCCTCGTCGAAGGACAATCCCTCACCAGCGAGTTCGCGCAGGCGCTCAATCAGGACCAGGGCGGCGTGGCCCTCGTTCAGGTGCCAGATGCGCGGGGCAATGCCTACGGCGCGTAGCGCGCGTACTCCGCCGATGCCGAGCACAATCTCCTGGCGCAGCCGCGTCTCCTGATCGCCGCCGTACAGACGGGCTGACAGGCCACGGTCCTGAGCCGCATTGTCCTCCACCTCGCTATCCAACAGATACAGGCAGACGCGGCCCAGCCGGAGCTGCCACACGGCCAGCTGCACGTCACGGGAGGCGATGCGCACCCGCACCTGACGCTGTGTTCCCTCGGACGTCAGGACCGGGACGAGGGGAGCCATGCTCCGCTCAAGCTCGGTGTACAGTGCTTCCTGGCGTCCGTCCGGGGACAGGCGTTGGTGAAAATAGCCCTGGCCATACAGCAGTCCGACGCCGACCAGGGGCAGGCCGAGATCGCTCGCCTCCTTGCAGTGATCGCCGGCCAGCACGCCCAAGCCGCCGCTGTAAATGGGCACAGAGCCGTGCAGGCCGAACTCGGCCGAGAAATAGGCGACGGGCGCCTGCCTGAACTCCGGGGCAGGATAGGGGGGGGCCGCGAGTGCCGCATCAAACGCCCGCAGGACCGTGTCATAGCGCCCAAGAAAATCCGGGTCGCGGGCCAGGCTGCGCAGGCGCTGGGGAGCGACTTCGCGGAGCAGTGTGACCGGATTGGGCGTGCCGCTGGAGACGCTCGTCTGCCATAGACCCGCGTCAATCGTCGAGAACAAATCCGCCGCTTCCGGATGCCAGCTCCACCACAGGTTGGCGGCGAGATCGCTCAACCTCCGAATACGCGGGGGAAGCGACTGGGCGAGGGAGGCTGGAGACATGGTTTCTCTCGTGCGGGGCCGGGTCTTTGTAGCCGATTGTCGGCGCGGGTGAAAGTGTCGTTCTGATTCCACACATACAGCAGAGTGCAAGCGAGGGGCAGCTGCTCCCTCTTTCGGACTGGAGCGGGGTGTGTCAAAAGTTGTGCCATGACGGGAACGATTCTTGTGGCCGAAGACGAAACCATCCCGCGCAAGAATATCTGCCGGGTCTTGCACGAAGAAGGCTACCGGGTCCACGAAGCGACCGACGGACGGGCGGCGCTGGTCGCCATTGATGAGCGCGACTTTGACCTGGTGCTGACCGATTTGCGCATGCCCGGCGCCGACGGCCTAGCCGTGCTCCAGCACGTGCGAGAGGTTGCGCCCCAAACCTTTGTGGCGATCATGACCGCTCACGCGTCGGTTGATACCGCAGTGGCCGCCCTGCAGCTCGGCGCCCAGGACTATCTGCTCAAGCCGATTGTGTTTGATGACCTGCTGCGCAAGGTCCATCTGTTGATGGAGCACAAGAGTCTGGCCTGGGAAAACCAGATGTTGCGGCGCGAAGTCAACCGGCATATCGACCCCAGCGGCATGGTTGGCGAGAGCCCGGCCATGCGCGCAGTGCTGAGGCTGATCAGCAAGGTTGCGGCGGCGGCCAGCACGGTCCTGATCACCGGCGAGAGCGGGGTGGGCAAGGAACTCGTCGCCCGGGCGATTCACGCCGAGAGCCCGCGCCAGGACAAGGTCTTTCTGCCCGTGAACTGTAGCGCCATCCCGGACACACTGTTGGAGAGCCAGCTGTTCGGTCATACCAAGGGCGCCTTCACGGGCGCCCTGAGTGCCCAGGACGGCCTGTTTCGCAAGGCCCGGGGAGGCACGATTTTCCTGGACGAGATCGGGGAGCTGCCGCTCACCCTGCAACCCAAGCTGCTGCGGGTCATTGAGCGCAAAGAGGTCTTGCCGCTCGGGGCGACCAGCCCCATACAGGTCGATGTGCGCATCCTGGCCGCCAGCAATCGGGATCTCGAAAAAGAGATCGAGGCCGGCCGCTTTCGCGAAGACCTGTTCTATCGCCTGAATGTGGTCGGCATTCCGGTTCCACCGCTGCGCGAGCGACGGGACGATATCCCGCTCCTGGTTGAGCACCTGATCCAGCGCCACAACCTCGAAATGAAGACAAACTGTAGAGGGGTGACCCACGAGGCCATGCAGCTACTCATGGCCGCGCCCTGGAAGGGCAATGTGCGTGAGCTGGAGAACGTTCTGGAGCGGGCCATGATTCTGGGCAATGACGAGTGGTTGAGCCCGGAAGACCTGCCCAGCGGACAGGCGTTCAGCCGGGATACCGGCCAAGCTGCCGGCCACGAGCTGAAAGCCGCCCTGCACGGCTACGAAAAAAGCCACATCGAGTACGTCCTGCGGGAAGCCGGCCGGGACCGGGTACGGGCGGCCAGGCTGCTGGGCATCAGCCGCTCCTCGCTGTACCGTAAAATGGAGCAGCTCGGGATTGCGCTCGACTGATCCAGACTGCCCGACGTGTGTCAGCTGGGCGACGGAGGAGATTTGGCGCTCGGCCGTCTTGTCTTGGCTCTTGTCTTGGCCGGCGGACAGGCGGGCAGGCTGAGCCGAAAGACGGTCCCCCGACCCGGCTCGGTGGTATAGGTAATCGTCCCCCCGTGGGCCAGGACAATCTGTCGCACCACGGCCAGGCCCAGCCCCATGCCGCTCGGTTTGGTGGTGGTGAACAGCTCAAAAATATCCAGGCCGTCCGGGATGCCAGCCCCGGTGTCCATGACCTCCAGCGTGACATGACCGTCGGCCTGGTCGGCCCGAACGGTCAGGCAGCCGCCCTGCGACATGGCTTCGACCGCGTTCTGGCACAGGTTGAGCACGACCTGCTTGAGCTTCTCCTGGTCGCCCATGACCAGGGGCAGGTCGGGCCGAACCTCGTTGTGGATCTGAATCCCCCGCTCGGTGTATTGGACGGTTTCGACCGCCAGCAGCTCGGTGACGAGGCTGGCCAGCGCGGTCGGTTGCAGATCGAGCGCATGGGCACGGGCCAGGGAACGGAACTCGACCAGCAGCGAGCGCAGGCGGTTGATCTCGCTCGACAGGTCGTGGACGGTCGCGCGCAGCAGCTCCTTGTCGGGTGGGCCCGGCTTCATCAGATCGCGCTCCAACAGCTGCACGGTCGTGGACATGCCGTTGAGCGGGTTGCCGATTTCATGCACCAGCTTGGCGGTGGTGAGGCTCATGGTGGCCAGCCGCTCGCTCTCCAATCGGCGGTCTGCTGGGGTCCGAGCGGTCGGTCTCGGCGTCCGGGCTCGCGTCTTCCTGTCCTTGGCCATCTTCCTCCTTATAACGCGGTGTCCCAGCTTTGCAACGCGCGGGCGCGCAGCCTGTCCTGGAAATGGGACACACCGGGCTGCGAGAGGGCATAAATAGCCGTTTTCAGCCTGGCACGCAGCTTGCGACAGGTTTGGATAGGCGGACGCGCTTTTCGTAACCGGGACACGGAGGACCAACAATGCCGATTCTACAACAGCTGCAAGACGTGCTTGAGGCGCATGACGTTCCATACCGGGTGCTGACCCACCCACGGGCCTACTCGGCACAGCGAACGGCCGCCTGCCAACACATCCCCGGCAAACATATGGCCAAGGTAGTGATGGTCAAGCAGAGCGAGCGGTCGGTCATGACTGTGCTGCCGGCCACTCACCGGGTGAATTTGGACCGGTTGCAGGACAGGCTCGGCGAGCCGGTGCGGCTCGAAGGCGAACAAGAGTTCCGGCTGCTGTTTCCTTACTGCGAGACTGGAGCCGAGCCGCCCTTCGGCAATTTATTTGGTCTGGACGTGTGGGTTGATCGGACGCTGGCCGAGGACGAGGAGATTGTGTTCAACGCCGGGACGCACTGCCACGCCGTGCGTATGCGCTATGCGGATTTCGCCTGGCTCGTCCAGCCCCAGGTGGCGGCCTTTGCCCAGCCGGCCTGAATCGGTCAGCCACAGCGCTGCGGGAGGTGCGATGCTGATTATCAGATTTACCGACAGCTATGGTCATCAGGAGGAACTCCGCTTTACCGAGTTCGAGACGCTGAGCGACTATCTGGCCTATCATCTCAGACACCACGGGTTTGGCGATGACGAGCGTCCGAGCCGCTGGGAAGAGCTGAGCTACGAAGAGCTGACCGATATGCTCGGTGATGAAGCTGCGGACTCCTGGTCGGATGCCTGTGCCATTGCCAAGCGGTATGGCACAGCCGTGTGGGGCTGCGGACCGGGCATTCCGGCCGGCTGGTACACCCCTCAGGACCTCGGAGAGGTCTTGGACCGCCTGTGGGAATATATTTCCCAGTCGTGGCGGGACGTGGAAGTGATTGAGTCGCATGCCGCCTAGCTGCGGCTCGGGGGAGGAGTGAGGCGCCTATGAAGGTGAAAGACATCCTGGAGAGCAAGGGCAGCGCGGTGGCGACCATCCCGGCCGATGCCAGCCTGCACGACGCCCTGGAGCGCTTGATTGAGCTGCGGATCGGCTCCCTGGTCGTGGTTGACGGCCACGACCCGATTGTCGGCATTCTCACCGAGCGTGACCTGTTGCGCGAGTGTGCGATCCATCCCGAGGGCGTGCGCGAGATGGCGGTGCGGGAGATCATGAGTTCAAACCCGATCATTGCCGTTCCCGAGGATGAGGTGGCGTATATCATGGGCATCATGACCCATAACCGCATTCGACATCTGCCCATTCTCGATGGCGAGCGTTTGGCCGGGATGATCTCGATTGGCGATGTGGTCAAGGCCCAGCTCGAAGCCGCAGAGTTTGAAAACCGCTATCTCAGAGACTTCATCCAGCACAGCTAGGCAGCAGAAAGGAGGCCACCGTGGCCACATCAGATGTTACCCACACTCCAGCCGTGTCGCGCCCGTCCGCGACCGGGCTGACGACGTTTGCCCAGGAAGGCATGGTCGCCGGGCTGCTCGGGGCGGTCTCCATTGCGGTGTGGTTCCTGGTAGTAGACAGCCTGAGCGGCCGCCCGCTGTATACCCCGACCGTGCTCGGGTTGGCCCTGTTCAAAGGCACGGCCGGCCTGGCCTCCAGTGTTGCCATCGACCTGGAGATGGTCCTGATGTTTACCTGGGTGCACGGCCTTGCCTTCATGGTGGTTGGTGGCCTGGTGTCCTATCTGCTGGACGTGGCCGAGCATCATCCGCATGTCGGCTTTGGGGCGGTGCTGCTGTTTGTCGTCCTGGAGTTGGGCTTTGTGGTGGTCAGCCTGGTGTTTGCCGAGCCCGTGCTGCGCGCCCTGGCGTGGCCGGCGGTTCTGGTCGGCAATCTGCTCGCGGCCGTGGTCATGGTTGGCTATTTCTGGCGGCATCATCCCCGGCTGACCATCGAACCCTGACGACATACGTACTACCCTCAGGCCACGTCCGGTGGAGACGGCAGCTCGTGGGTCACAAAATAGCGGACCACATCCTGGGGGGTGATCAGACCCACCACGCTGCCCTGACGGGTAACGGGCAGATGGTGGAGTTGGTTGAGGCGCAGCAGGCGGATGACGCTGTCGGCTGAGGCAAACTCATCGACTGTGATGACCGACCGGGTCATGATCGTTCGGACCGGCGTCTCGGCTGATGCCGACTGGAGCAGGGCGTTCAGGACATCGCTCTCGGTAATGATTCCCACCACCTGACCTGAACCGTCCACAACCGGCAGGCCGCTGATCATGATGCTGGCCAGTTCCTGAGCCGCTTCGGCCAGTGTGGTATCCGGCGAAGCCGTTGCCACCTGGGCGGTCATGAGTTGACGGGCGTGTCCTTTCATCGCTGGCTCCTCTCCACCGATTCTGCCTGCTCCAGGCGCTGCGGCAGAGCCGACCGACGCTGAGCTGGGTGCCTGCTCGGATCATACTCCAGTCGGGCTGCGGCGTCCAACGAGTGGCGGCGGGGAAGTACCAAGAGCTGCCCAGTATGAGTCACCGAATAGCCCACCGAATTTCGGCTCTCACGTCGAGAAAATCCCCCTCACTCCCCCTTCTTTGCAAAGAGGGAGGCGCGGAAGCGCGGGGGGATTTTTGGGGAGGATCCCCAAGGGGAGACGCGTATGGGCGGATGGTGTGGCTCAGTGTACGCGGGCGACTGCCGGGGTTTCCTCGGCCGCGGTCACCAGCAGGCGGCGTTCCCTGGTATGCAGATGGCCCTCAATCGTCAGGTGCTTGCCGACCATCTCGGGCTGCCGGAGCGGAGCGAGCAGACCCGGAGAGCCGTACAGCCGGATTGAGCCCCACAGCAGGTCGCGTAGCTGAAGCCGCGCATGGTTGCCCTGGGTCACCTCTTCTACCGCGTCGAGCTGAAAACGCCACAGCTGGCCGTGGACAAACACGGTCAGGCTGCGCAGCCCAGCATCATGCTGGTCTTCAAGCGGCAGCAGGACTCCGGACAGGCGGACATACGGGGGCGCCTCGGGGTAGGAGAACCGGGCGTCTGTCGAACTGGTCCAGCACAGGACGAGACCGAGGGCAAGAATGACCACGCTATACACATGTTTCATAGCCTTTCCTCCTCTATGCCCTGAATGTCGCAAAGGCCGTGCCAAAATTGGTGTTGTTCGGATCTGGGCCTAAGCTCGCGTCTCCGCGTTGGTTTCTCGTCCTCCTGGTAGTGGTGTGGCCGAGAGTGTCCCAGTTTTAGGACATGCCGGTTGCAAAAGGGGGACACGGCCGGCTCGAAGAAGACCAGCGCCGGGCGCGTCCACTCTCGCCCCATGTGTGCTATGATCGAGCCGTCCTGTTGGTCAGACTGGCACGACGAGGAAGTCAACACAGGAGAACTGCCATGCAACAACTCCACCGCATCCTTGTGGGTCACGATTTCAGGGCCGGCGGAGAAGTCGCCGTCAGCTCGGCCGCAGCTCTGGCCGCCCGCTACGGGGCTGCCCTGCGCCTGGTGCACGTGGTCGAGCCGCCCCATTTGTATCAACGTCTGTCCCATCCTCTGACCTCTCCCTACTCGCCCGAAGAGCTGGCCCAGCAGGCCGGCAGCGCGCTGGAAACGATCGCCGCCGGCAGCGGGCTGGAACACCTGTCGGTCGAGTATGAGGTGCATACCGGAAAACCGTTTGTCGAGCTGATTGTGGCCCGCCGGGCCTGGAACGCCGACCTGATTGTGGTCGGCGGCAGCGGGCAGGGCCAGGAGCAGGGCTTGGGACGGACCAGCGAGCGGGTGGTGCGCAAGGCCATGGTGCCGGTTCTGATCGCCAAGGCACAGTTCAGCGCCCAGGCCAAAACACTGCTGGTGCCGACCGATTTTTCGACCGGAGCCAGAAAAGCGGCCGAGGAAGCCCTGACCCTGGCCGCCAGCTTTGGCGCGCGGGTGATCTTTCTGCACGCCATTGATGTGTCGCACATCTATGCCGCCACCACCGGGGCCGATATGCCGGCGCTGCCGCCCCCGCCGGTTGTCGAGGCCCAGGATCTTGAGTTGGAGTGGGAGGCCTTCCTGTCCGATTTGCCCCTGCTGTCGCAGCTGGCCTGGGAGCGGCGGACCGTGACCGGTTTGGCCGCCAGCGCCATCGTCCAGCAGGCCGAGGAGCGGCGGGCCGACCTGCTCGTTATCGGCACCCACGGACGGACCGGACTGGCCCATATGCTGCTGGGCGGGGTCACCGAGGAGGTCATCCGCACCGCCCGCTGCCCGGTGCTGACC
>JAAXHF010000486.1 GCA_012271025.1 Deltaproteobacteria bacterium
GCCATGCTGGCGCGCATGGAAGAGGTTCTGGCCCATCTGGAACAGTTTCCGCCGGACCAGCTGCCGCCTGAGGCCGAGCGCCTGCTGCTCATGACGCTGTCGCTCGCCGAGGTCGCCCCGGCGGTTGAGCTGTTCGGCCAAGCCAGCGTCGTCGATGGCTACGACATCGCCCGCCTGACACCAGAGCACGACCAGCGCAGACCTGCACCGCCTGTAGAGAAAGTCGAAAAAAACGAGTAAGGATAAACCTATCCCACACAGGAGGTTCCGCTATGATCCGCCCCGAACGCATTGGCCACGCCGTCATCAAGGTCCGCGACCTTGACCGCTCGCGCAAGTTTTACACCGAGGTCCTGGGTATGCAGATCATGAAAGATGTGTCCGAAATTCGGGCCGTCTTTCTGGCCAACCACGGACGCGACCACCACGAGTTGGCCCTGTTTGAAATCGGCTCCGAGGCCGAGGCTCCGAACCCCAAAGCGGTCGGTCTGGCCCACATCGCCTTTCGTCTCGGCAGCCAGGAAGAGCTTGAGGCCGCCTACCACGAACTCAAGGACAAAGGCGTGCCGGTCCACTTCACCGTCAACCACGGCATCACCAGGAGTGTCTATTTCGAGGACCCGGACGGCTACGAGCTCGAAGTCTACTGCGATAACGACGCCGCCGAATACGTCCAGTTTCCCAACGCCTATCTGGGAGTGGAGAAGCTCGAGTACGCCCAGGAGGACAAGGGTCTGCGCGACGTGATCGCGGCCATGCGGCAATAGGCACGCGGGGGAGGGATTCCAATGGGTATTCGGAGCGGCGCGGAGTATCGGGAAAGCCTGCGCGACGGGCGCAGCATCTATGTCAACGGCGAACGGGTCACGGACGTCACGGCCTACCCGCCGTTTCAGGGCGCGATCAATACCCTGGCCATGCTGTACGACCTCCAGCACGACCCCCAGCATCAGTCCCTCCTGACCTATCCCTCGCCGGCCGACGGTCAGCAGGTCAGCCTGTCCTTTCTGATCACCGACACCGCCCAGGACGTGGACCGGCGGGTGCGGGCCGAGGAGTTTCGGGCCGAAGCCACGTTCGGGCTGATGGGCCGGCTGCCTGACTTCATGAACGCCCTGGTCACGGACGCGGCGGTCGCCCACGAGTTCATCGGCCAGCGCAACAAACAGTACGGCGACAATACCCTGCGCTATTACGAAGACTGCCGGGACCGCGACTGGTGCCTCACCCACACCCTGGTCGATCCCCAGATCGACCGCTCAAAAGG
>JAAXHF010000116.1 GCA_012271025.1 Deltaproteobacteria bacterium
GGTCAAGAGGGCGGCGGCGGCACCGAGTTGCTCGCCGGGCTCAACCGAGCCTTCGGCCTGCCCCTGTCCGGGGACGGCTATGCCCGCATCATCTCGGTGATCACCGACGGTTTCGTCAGCTTTGAAGCAGCCGCCTTTAAGCTGGTGCGCCAGCGTTTGGGTCAAGCCAGCCTGTTTGCCTTTGGCATCGGCTCATCGGTCAACCACTTCCTCATCGAGGGCCTCGCCCGGGCCGGCCAAGGAGAGCCCTTCGTGGTGCTCGAAGAAGGGCAATCCTCCGCCGAGGCCGCGCGTTTCCAATCGTACATCAGCACCCCCATCCTCACCCAAGTAGAGGCGGGGTTTGACGGCTTCGACGCCTATGAAGTGGAGCCGGCCTTCATTCCCGACATGCTGGCCGACCGGCCGATCGTCGTCTTCGGCAAGTGGCGCGGCGCGGCCACCGGCACTGTGCTGCTGGGGGGCCGCACCGGCGACCAAGTATACAGCGCCCAATTCGACGTATCCGCCTTCCAAGCCAAGCCCACCAATCAGGCGCTGCGCTATCTGTGGGCCCGCCATCGCATCGATCGGCTAAGCGACGATGAACGGGCCGATTACAGCGACGAGTTGCGTCCCCAGATAACGCAGCTAGGCTTGAGCTACAACCTGCTCACTCAGTACACCTCCTTTGTCGCCATTGATCGCCGCATCCGCAACCAGGACGGCTCGGAGCCCGTGGCGATCCCCCTGCCTCTACCCGCAGGCACCGAGGACTCGGCCGTGGACGACATGTTCGGCGGTTCTGCAACCACCGTGGCGGCCGAAGCGGCAACGGCGACCTGGCTCGGCCGGTCTTTCTACCGTCGAGACGCCCTGTGGGTCGACGTGGCCTTCGAGTTGGGCATGCCCATCGCCGAGGCTGGCACTCCAAGCCCGGACATGTTAGCTCCCTTTGCTGGGTTGGGTCTGGACATGGTGGTGGTACTCGAGGGGCAGGCGTACCGATTGCATGCCGAGGCGGCCCGCCCCGCCATGCAGCAGAACGTGCCGAATCCCTTCAACGCTTCTACGGTGATACCCTTCCAAATCCCCGCCAGCATGGCCGGTTCCGCTCGTTTGAGCATCTACAACCTAACCGGCCAACTCGTGCGCGTACTGGCCACTGGCCAGCTTGCGCCTGGGGCACACGCACTGGCCTGGGACGGCAGGGACGGAAACGGCCAAGAGCTGGCCAGCGGCGTCTATATCTACCGCTTAGCAGGCCCTTCCTTCGCCATCACTCGCCGCATGGTGTTGCTG
>JAAXHF010000543.1 GCA_012271025.1 Deltaproteobacteria bacterium
GACCCCGAGCTGGCCGCAGCCCACTGTCGGGCCTACAACACCTGGGCCGTCGAGGTATGTGCCGCCCATCGCCAGCGGCTCTTCCCGGTCGGCCATATCTCCCTGCGCCATCCCCAGGCGGCCGTCCAGGAACTCGAACGTCTGGCCCAGGCCGGCGTGCGCAGCGTGTTCATCGGCGCCCTGCCAATCGAGGGCAAGAGCTTTGGCTGTCCGGATTTCGATCCGGTGTGGGCCAGCGCCCAAGAGCTGGATATGGCGGTCGGCCTGCATCTGGTCGTCCACCGTGACTATATCGGTCACGACTGGTACAAGGACCGTCGGCCCGGATTCATGTACCTCAGCATGAACACCATTCAGGACCCGCGCATAGCGCTGACCACGATGGTCTATGACGGGGTCTTTGAGCGTTTTCCGCGTCTACGGGTGGCCACCATCGAGGCGGCCTGCGGCTGGGTCGTCGAGTGGCTCGACCGGCTCGATTATCGCTACAGCTATATGGGCCACACGTGTCAGATGGCGCGGCCCGCCAGCGAGTATTTCGAGCGCAATATCTGGATTTCGGCCGACCCCGAAGAGCGCTTGCTGCCGTATATGGTCGAACTGCTCGGCGACCACAAGTTTTTTATCGGCTCGGATTATCCCCACGCCGAAGGCTTTGTCGAGCCGGTCGCCAAGGCCCGTCACGCCCTCGGGAAGCTACCCGAAACCTCGGTCAACAAAATTCTGGGCGAAAACGCCGCCCGGTTTTTCGGGGTGTAACAGCGCCGAACAGTCCGGCTAGGTTGAGAAAGAGAAGCAGCCTGTCCGGCCAGTCAATCAAGAGAACGGCGATGCTCACTCGGCTGAAGGCTTCCGGCTTCAAGAACTTGGTCGATGTGGACGTGCGATTTGGTCCTTTCACCTGCATCGCAGGTCCAGATGGAGCGGGAAAGTCCAACCTTTTTGATGCGATCCGGTTCTTGAGCGCGCTTGCCGACCGTCCACTCACCGACGCCGCATTATCTGTCCGCGATGAGTCAGGAGGCTCCACAGCGGACATCCGCAGCCTTTTTCACCGCATTGGCAATAGCTATGCCGATCACATGTCGTTTGAAGCAGAGATGATCGTCCCTCACGAAGCGCACGATGATTTTGGCCAACGCGCCGAGGCAAGTATCACCTTCCTCCGTTACACCTTAATCCTCGCCTATCGAGAAAACGACAGTCCGTTGTCTGTCGGGCCGCTAGAGATTGTCAAAGAAGAATTAGTCCATATCAATCGGAAGGAAGCCAGCAGACACATATTATTCCCCCACAGGCTTACTCCCTGGCGAAAATCTGCCGTACGCGGACAGCGGAGGGGCGGTCCCTTTATCTCGACTGAAGAACGGGAGGACGGGCGGGCCATCAGGTTGCACCAAGATCGGGGAGGTGGTGGCAGACCGTTTGCCCGGTCCGCAACCGACCTGCCACGAACCGTGCTGTCTGCCGCCAATGCGGCAGAAAATCCGACCGCGCTGCTTGCCCGCAGGGAAATGCAGTCCTGGTATCTGTTACAGCTTGAACCCTCTGCCTTGCGTCAGCCGGACGAGCTGACGGCTCCTACCCACTTAGGAGCGAATGGCGCGCATTTGCCGGCGACACTCTATCGTCTCGCAAAAACACCGACGCCGCAGACAAACGGGCAGACAGCGGACGAGCCTGCGGCACAGGTCTACAGCCAAATCGCCAATCGACTGGCCGGCCTGATCGATGACGTCCACGACCTCTGGATTGAGCACGACGAGTGGCGAGAGCTACTCACTCTCTACATCAAAGATCGACAGGGCACGGCTCTACCCGCTCGCGTCCTATCAGATGGCACCCTCCGTTTTCTTGCGCTGGCCGTGTTCGATCGTGCTCCCGAAGGACAGCAACTCTTATGTCTGGAGGAGCCGGAAAACGGGATTCATCCTGGGCGCATTCCAGCGATGCTCAACCTGCTGCGCGATATTGCAACCGATGTAGAGGAACCCATTGGATTCGATAATCCCCTCCGCCAAGTGATTGTGAATACCCACTCGCCTGCGGTTGTGAGCCAAGTCGATGATGCCAGCCTGTTAGTCGCAGAATTGAAAGAAGACCGTCGTGATGGACACGATTTTAAGCGGGTCTGTTTTAGTTGCCTTCCCGAAACGTGGCGCACGAAGGACCAGGGGAGGACAAGCATCGTGCCGAAGGGTAAACTCCTCGTCTACCTGAATCCGACGGTGTTGGAAAACGGGCAACTCCCAAATCCGAAAAGGCGCCGAGTGATAGATCGACCGGATATGCAGCCGTATCTCCCCCTTCCCGGATTGTCAGCGAACAGGGCTGGGCACAGGATGCGACCGACCAGGAATGAAAAATGACGGCCCAGTCCGCTTATTCTTTGCTGACCACAAATCCGGCCACGGGCAGGTTTGACATGAAGTCGCCCCAGAACGGATTGTCTCGCTGGGAGGGATGGAGCAGGGTGACCCATCGAAAGTCCACGAAGCCGGCCTGTTCAAAAGCCGCCTGATAGGTTTCCGGTTTCAGAAAGAAGTTGGTGAATTCAAACTGCTGCCCATCCTCGTTTGTGAACCGGTACACAATCGCGTCCCCCTCCTGGGGCGGATAGGCGCTCGTTTTCTCAAACCCGTATTTGGCAAACGACGCGGTCCCCTGAACCGGGTTCCGAATATTGTCGTTGAAGCCGGCAAACTGTCCTCCAGACCGTAAGATATCGGCGGCGACCTGACAAAAGCGGAAGAGGTGTCCTCTGGTCTGGGCATAATTCAGCAGATACATGGCCACGACAATATCGGCGGCCTGGGCCATGCGCAGTGTCGCTACATCCTGATGCACATATTTGCAGCCCAGCGGCTGGCGCCGTTCCTGTTCTTCGGCCAGCCGGACCATTGCTCCGGAAATGTCTACCCCGGTGACCTGCGCGGCCCCGGCCTGCTTGATTTTTCGGGTGTAGAACCCCTCACCGCAGGCCAGGTCCACTACGTCTTTGCCCCGAATATTTCCCAATATCTCAAACAGCGTGTACTCTTCCACATACTTCCGAAACGACAGCCGCTTGGAGTCTTGATAGGCCGCAGCAATGGTGTCGTATTCCTGCTTGGCTTGGGTCATGGGCAACGGCTCCCTGTCTGGAAACGATCAGGCCTCGGGTGGTCGCCGGTCAAAGCCCAGCACCTGCTCACACCACCCGCCAACGCCGAACAGCCTGTCCTCGGCAAACGCACCCGCCATCAGCTGAATGCCGAAGGGCAGGCCCGCAGCACTCAGCCCCGAGGGCAGACCCAGGCTGGGCAGGCCGCTGAAGCTGGCCGGGCCGTTGAAGGCCGGATCACCGGTCGAGTCCAGGCCGTGGGGAGCCGGAGCCGGAGTCGAGGGGGCGAGCACGGCATCGACCGTTTGGCACGCGGCGTTCAGGTCGTGGCGAAAGCGCTGCTGGTGGCGGCGGGTTTCGGCGTAGTCCACAGCCGAGAGATCCCGGCCTTTTTCGATGATGTCCCGCATCTGGGGACTGTAGCGAGCCTTGTGCTCGGCGTAGACCTCGCGGTGGGCGGCTGCGGCCTCGGCGTACAGCATCTGAAAAGCCGCTTCAGGCGCGCCTGTGAAACTGGTCGGCATCGACACTTCCACGATCTGGGCGCCAGCCTGGGCCAGCCGTTGCGCTACGTCTTCGAGGTGGGTGCGGGTTTCGGGCTCGGCCCGTTCAAGAAAAAACTCGCGGATGATGCCCAGCCGCGGCGCTTGGGGATCGGTCAGGGCCTGGCTGTAGTCCGGCACCGTGGCGCTGGAACACGCCGGGTCGTGCGGGTCATCGCCGGCCAGGGTCTGGAGCAGGACGGCCGCGTCGGCCACGCTGCGGCTGAAAATCCCGACGTGGTCGAGACTCCAGGCGACCGGATGCACCCCGTAGGCACTGATCCGGCCATAGCTCGGCTTAAGCCCCACACAGCCACAGTAGGCGGCCGGCCGGATCGTCGAACCATAGGTCTGCGAGCCAAGCGCTCCGGGACACATGCCGGCGGCAACCGCAGCGGCCGACCCGCTGCTTGAGCCGCCGGGGGTATGCTCCGGGTTCCACGGGTTGCGTGTCGGCGCGGGAGTCAGCACGGCAAACTCGGTGGTGTGAGCCTTGCCCAGCATGATCGCCCCGGCCTCTTTCAGCCGAGTGGCGCTGGTGGCGTCATAGTCAGGCACGAAGTCGGCATAGATCGGCGAGCCCATGCCCGTTTTCACCCCGGCGGTAAAGAAAATGTCTTTCAGGCCGATTGGAATGCCGTGTAGCGGTCCCCGGTAGTGGCCCTGCCGAATGGCGGTGTGGCAGGCCTCGGCCGCAGCCAGAGCCGCTTCGGCGTCAAGCGTGACCCAGGCCTGAAGCTGCGGCTCCAGCCGCTCAATACGCTCAAGACACGAGCGGACCAGTTCAACCGGTGAGAGCCGGCCGGTCCGCATCTGCTCCGCAGCGGCAACAATCGACAGGGCGTGGGGCTCAGTCATGGCTCATTCTTCCACCAGCTCGTCGAGCTGAACCAGAATGCCGTCTGGGTCGCACAGGAAGGCGCTGTGAAAAACGCCGTCGGCCGTCTTGGCTTTGCTGGGCGCCACCACGAACTCGGCGCCCTTGGCTTTGAGTTCCTCATACACGCCGGGCAGGTCTTCGACCCAAAACGCAAAGTGATGGACGCCGATCTGGTCGAGCTTGATCGGCTCGCCGCTGACCGGCTTATCGGAGTGCTCCGACAGGACCAGAAACGCCTCGCCTTTGCCGCGTTTCCAGTACAGGGTGGCTACCCGGCGCTGGTCGTGGGGGTCTTTGTACAGGGGCGGCAGCACCGTGCCCTGGGTAGGCTGAATTTCGTCCCGCATGACCTCAAAACCCAGCAGATCGCGGTAAAAAGCCAGGGATTTGTCCATATCTCGAACGCCGACCGCAATGTGTGAAACACCTGTGGTTTTCATACGTCTTCCCTCCTGCCCTCTTGTCTGCCACTTGCCGGTTAAAGTCAAGCGACACCAGGCTTTACAAGTCGCCCGGAGGCTGAAACAGTGGCCGACGGGAGGCAGACCGCAGTGGCGCGCAGCGAACAACACGCCGAGGGTATCGGCTGGAATTTGGACGACTTGTACCACGGCCCGGACGACCCGCGACTGGAGGCCGACCTGGCCGACGCCAAACGCCGCGCCGAGGCATTTGCCCGCGCCTATCGGGGCAAAATCGCCACGCTCGACGGACCCGGCCTGGCCGCCGCCCTGGCCGCGTACGAAGCGCTGCTGGCGCTGGAATCCCGTCCGTCGTTCTACGCCTCCCTGCTGTTTGCTGCCGATACCCAGAATCCGGCCGCCCAGCGGCTGGTCCAGCGCACGCGCGAGGCGGCCACCGAGACCGGCAATATGCACGTTTTTTTCAGCCTTGAGCTGATCGCCCTTGACGACGGGCAACTGGAGCGGCTGCTGGCCAGCCCCGAGCTGGCCGCCTATCGCCACTACCTCGACGCCGTGCGTCGCTTTAAGCCGCATACCCTGAGCGAAACACAAGAACAGCTGCTGAATCAGAAAAAGCTGTCCGGCCAGAGCGCCTTTGTCCAGCTGTATGGCGAACTCAGCGGCTCGCTGCGTTTTGGCCTGGAGCTTGACGGCGAGCGCCAGGAGCTGACCGACGGGGAAGTCATGGCCCTGCTGCGCAACCCGGCCGCCGCGGTCCGCCGCCGTGCCCTGACGACCTTCCTGGAGACCTATGCTGAGCACGGTCTGGTGCTGACCTCAATTTTTAATAACCTCCTGCTCGACCACCGGATTGAGTGCGACCTCCGCTGCTATGACGATGTGGTCGCGCCGACCCATCTGGCCAACGAGATTGCGCCGACCACGGTCGAAGCCATGCTGGGAGCGGTCGAGCGACACTACCCGCTGATCCAGGACTACTTTCGCCTCAAGACGCGCCTGCTGGGCCTGGAGCGCCTGAGCTACACGGACGTGTACGCGCCGCTTGACACCACGGCCGAGTCCATCCCGTTTTCCGCCGCCCAGGAACTGATTGTGACCGCCTTCGGCCGGGTGGACGGGCGCTTCGCGGCCCTGGCGACGGATTTTTTTCAGCAGCGCTGGATTGACGCCGAGGTGCGGGCCGGCAAGCGGGGCGGGGCGTTTTGCGCCGCCCTGTCGCCCCAGCACCACCCCTATATTCTGTGCAGCTACACCGGGACGGGCCGCGATGTGGCGACCGTAGCCCACGAGTTGGGCCACGGGATTCATTACTGCCTGGCCCGCAGCCAGAGCCTGCTGAACTATGATGCGCCGCTGGTGCTGGCCGAGACCGCCTCGGTGTTTGCCGAGATGGTGTTGACCCGTCACCTGCTGGACCAAGCCGACGACCCTGCGGCGCGGCGGGCTATCCTGTGTGATACGCTCGAGGATATGTACGGCACGGTGTTTCGCCAGACCGCGCTGACCCGCTTTGAGATGGCAGCTCACGCCCAGCGCCGACAGGAGGTACTCAGCGCCGAGGACCTCGGCCGGCTGTGGTGGCAGGAGCAGGAGAAATTGTTCGCCGACAGCGTCGAGCTGCCGTCGATCTACCGCTGGGGCTGGTCATACATCCCGCATTTTATCCACAGCCGCTTTTACTGCTACGCCTACCCGTTTGGCGAGCTGCTGACCCTGGCCCTGTTCCAGCGCTATCTCGACGAGGGACCGGCCTTCATGCCGGCCTACCTCCGACTGCTCCGGAGCGGCGGCTCCGAGCGCCCCGAACACGCCCTGGCCCAACTCGGCATGGATATCAACCGACCGGAGTTCTGGGACCGGGGGTTTGCCGTCATCCGGGGCTTGCTGGGCGATTTGCAGGAGCTGGTGTAAGCCATGTACGCGCGTGTGATTCCGCTCCGGTTCAAACCGGACCACATTGACGACTTTTTGGACGACTTTTTGACCGTGTATCGCAAAAGCGCCGTTCCCGACCTGCTCCAGCGGCGCGGATTCAGCGGCGGGCTGGTGTTGACCGACGCCGCCTCACAGCGCGGTCTGCTGGTTTCGCTGTGGGAGCGGCGGGACGATCTGCGCCGCTCCCAGCCGCACAGCCAGCGCATCGTATCGGCCATGCTGCTGCCCTTTCTGGACCAGCCGCCGACGCCCGACCTGTACGAGGTGTGTGTGCAGGCTGGACACGCTCTGGGCGGACGGGTGGCGCGGACGCTCAGCCTGCCGGTAGCCGGCGACACGCTCGACCAAGCCTTGGAAGTGTATACCGATACGCTGCTGCCCGAACTGAAACAACAGCCCGGCTTTCAGGGCGTGTTCTGGTTTGCCGACCGCCAGGCCGGCAGCGAGCTGGGTCTGAGTCTGTGGACCTCGGCCGAGGCCATGCGGGCGGCCGACGAGCCGGGCGCGTTTTTTCCGCGCGCGGCCCAGGCTCTGGCCGCGTTTTTCCAGGCTCCGCCGGTGCGGGGCTATTATACGGTCAGCGGCCAGCTGTGAGGCGCAGTCTTAACGCACTTCACCATTATGTGTAGCCGTGTAGGTCGGGTTAGCCATAGGCGTAACCCGACATCCCGTATGTGTCGGATTACGCTCCGCTAATCCGACCTACTACAGCCTATCGTGAACCGCGCTAGATAAACGGCTTCTTCTCCCAGCCCTGCTCATACGGCGTCCAGAAGCTGGGAGCGACGCTGAGGCGCTGAAACTTCCACTCGCCGTCCACCTGTACGTAGGCTTCGGTATACGTCGCCGCCCCCCAGACCGCCTGGTTGTTCTTGGCATAGCTACAGGCCTGGAATAGATACCAGTGGCCGGTGGCCGTATCGCCGTGCACCTCAATGCGCGGGTTCATGACATAGTGGAGGGCAAACGGTAGCTGTTTTGGGGCGCCGGTGAAAAACTTCCGAATCGCCGCCTGTCCCTCGCACGTGCCGAACGTCTTCCCCCCGTCCCACACCCCGTCTTCGACAAACAGGCCGGCGATGCCGTCCGGGTTATAGCCGTCGTCACAAAAAGCGCAGTAACGGGCTTTGAGGCGTTTGATGGCTTCGATGTCTTCGAGGACTTGCAGCCGTTGGGCCAGTGCTTCGATGTTCATGCGATCCTTGTGGCTCAGGCCCGGCGGATTGTCAAGCTGAAGCCGGCTCGACTCGTTCCACTGCCCGGCTTATGCTACAGTCCGCCCGAGCGAAGGAGGAAGGATGGCACATAAAATTTCGGTTGGTATTGATTGGCAGGGCAGTATTGACTACGCCGCGATCGTCGAACGGGTGAAGATCGCCGACGCGGCCGGCGTCCACTCGGTCTGGATTCCCGAGGCGTGGGGCCGGGACGCCTTTACCATCCTGTCGGTCCTGGCCTATGAAACCACCCACATTCAGCTCGGCACCGGGATTGTGAACATCTACTCCCGCACCCCGGCCGCCCTGGCCCAGCATTTTGCGACCCTGGACGAGCTGTCCGGCGGGCGTATGATTATCGGTCTGGGGACCAGCGGGGCGCAGGTGATCGAGCACTTCCACGGCGTTCCGTTCGAGCCCCCGCGCACCCGGCTCAAGGAGTACATAGAGATTATCAACACCCTGATGAAGGGCGATAAGCTCAACTACCAGGGCAAACTGTTCAATCTCCAGCGTGGCTTTACCCTGCGCTTCCAGCCGGTGCGGGATCAGATTCCGATCTACCTGGCGACGCTGAACGCCAAAAGCCTCAAGCTGACCGCCGAGCTGGCCGACGGCTGGTTGCCGATCTGGCTACCGATGAAACAGCTCAAGGCCGAAATCGACGCCGTGCGCAGCATGAGCGTGGCCGCCGGCCGGCCCGCCGACGCCGTCTCGGTTCGGGCGCCGAGCGCGGTGGCCGTCACCCCGCAGGTCGCCCGCGCGCGCGCCGTCCACGCCGGCACCGCAGCCTTCTATATCGGCCGGATGGGGGTCTACTACGCCGCCCAGCTGACCCGGCTCGGCCATGGCCAGACCGTGGAGCAGGTCAAGCGCGCCTGGCAGAACGGGTCGCGGGCTGCGGCCGAAGCGGTCACCGCCGAGCTGGTCGACGAAACCTTTTGCGCCGGTCCGGTCGAGGCGTGTCTCGACCGCATGCAGGAGCAGGAAGCCTGCGGGGTTGATGTGCATACCGTCAGCGTCGAGGCGGCGGATAATGCGGAGTACGAGCGGATCCTGACCCGGCTGGTGGCCTAGGGTCCGGACTCATAAAGGGGG